>NZ_AYSF01000036.1:0-42226 GCF_000498995.1 Geobacillus thermopakistaniensis | reverse complement strand
ATTTTTTCACCTCCCATCTAACTATATTATACTATATTTTACTGAATCTATCCTATTTTCAGCAAAATATAGTTAAGGCGATTCATCTCCCACTTACTCCGCTTCGCTTCGTTGAAGTGGGAGTCTTCTCGCCTAATTAAGATAAAATAAGAATATATTCCTATTTTTCTTCCTATGTTGTAGAATAATAGGGAAAACAGGCTAAAAATGAAAGAAAGGGAGAGTGAACCATGTTCAAACGGGTGTTGAAAAACGAGCGCGGCTTGACGCTCATCGAACTGCTCGCCGTCATCGTCATTTTAGGGATTATCGCGGCGATTGCCATTCCGGCGATCGGGGGGTTGATTGACAATTCGAAAAAAGATGCACACGTTTCCAATGCACAACAAATGATCAACGCAGCGAAAATCGCCGTGACGGTGGATAAGGATTTGATACCGGCGAATGGGAAGGCGAAGGCGATTTCACTTAAGTATTTAGAAGATAATGGGTATTTAGAGACTGTAAAAGATCCTGACAAAACTCAAAATGGCTATACAGAGGCCATTCCTGGGACGGATCAAATTACTGCTGATCTTGATGTAAGCGGAAGTCCAATTAAAGATGGCTCTGTGAATGAGCCGGATTCCGGGTCTTATGTCATTATCATAAATGATAATAATAAACTTTATTATCGCGTAAAACTAGTAAATGCGCAACGCGGGGTGCAAGGTCAAGACAAGAAAGCTGTTGAGGAAGATAATTTGAAACGTTCTGAAGTCCGTTCATAAAAGGTGTTTTACGTAGGTTAGTTTAGAAATGGTAGAGTTAAGTATTTTCCTCTACTCCCTCCTCCTCGCCTCGTTCTTTAACGTTGTCGGGCTGCGGGTGCCGGTCGGGGAGTCAATCATCAGGCCGCGGTCGCATTGTCCGGCGTGCGGACGGACGCTATCGGCGGGGGAGCTCATTCCGGTTGTGTCGTATGTCGTGCAGCGCGGGCGGTGCAAAGGATGCGGGGGGCGCATCTCCCCCCTTTACCCGGCGATGGAATTGGCCACCGCTGCCTTGTTTACGGCCGCGCCGATGTGGGTCGGCTGGGGCGGGCGGCTCGTTGTGGCGTGGACGTTGATCAGCTTGTTTGCCATCATTGTCGTCTCCGACCTTCGCTACATGCTCATCCCCGACCGGGTGCTTTTGGTGTTTGCCGGTTTGTTTTTGGTTGAACGGCTTGTGATCCCGTTTTTGCCGTGGGCCGATATGCTCCTTGGGGCGGCGGTCGGATTTTCGCTTTTATGGCTGATCGCCGTTTTGTCCAAAGGCGGGATGGGGGGCGGCGATGTGAAGCTGTTTGCCGTGCTTGGGTTTGTGCTCGGTTGGAAAATGGTGTTGCTCGCGTTTTTCTTGGCGACGTTGTACGGAACGGTGATCGGGCTTGTCGGCATGGCGTTGGGCCGCGTGCGGCGCGGCAAGCCGATGCCGTTTGCGCCGGCGATCGCACTCGGGGCGTTGACCGCGTTTTTCTTCGGAGAAGCGATCGTGCGCGCGTATATTTCACTCATTATGTAAAGACGGCAGAAAGGAAGCGGAATGAAGATGGCGTTATGGCGGCGAAAGGCGAAACAGGCGAATATCATCATCAAAGATCATGTCCTCCGCTATGTGGAAGCAAAGCCGGGACAGCCGCCCGAGGCGAGGCGATGGGGCGAGCGAGCCTTGCCGCCCGGCATCATTCGCGATGGAAAAATCGCCGATCGGGAAACGTTGGCGATGATTTTGGACGAATGTGTTGACGAATGGAAACTTGACGGGCGGCGTGTCCGCTTTGTCGTTCCCGATCCGTTTGTGATGATCCGCCATTTGCCGCTTCCCGCTCATTTGTCGGACGAGGACATCCGCGGCTATTTGTTTATGGAGCTTGGTGAATCGATTCCGCTTCCGTTCGCCGATCCGGTGTTTGACTACGTCGTGGCCGAGAGAACAAACGAGGTGCTGAACGTGCTGTTGTTTGCCGCGCCGGAAGAGGCGGTGGCCGAATATGCGGCGCTCTTGGAAGACGCAGGCCTGCGCCCGGTGGCGGCCGATGTGTCCCCGCTTTGCGCCTATCGCCCGTTTTTTGTTGCCGGACAAGCCGCGGCGGACGACCACATTTTGCTTGTCCAGTTTGACGAATCGGCTGTCAATTTGAGCGTCTTCCACCGCCATTTGCCGCAGTTTATGCGCCATGTGCCGCTTGAGGCGCCCGGGGAGCGAACGATGCCGATCGTTGACCCGTTTGCGGAGGTGTATAAGGAAATCGAGCGGATGATGAGCTTTTATTCGTTTTCCATCCAGCAAGGAAAACAGCAAATTACGCGCCTCTTCCTCACCGGCGACCATCCGCGGCTTGACGATGTGTTTGCCGTTATGTCAGAGCGGCTTGATGTGCCGCCGGAGCGGCTTTCTCGCTCGATTGATCCGTTGCCGGATCGTTATCATCTCGCCTGGGGATTGGCGTTGAAAGAAGGAATGGCTGACCATGATCGTTGACATCAACTTGCTGCCGCGCAAAGAGCCGCGCCGTGCGGCGGGCGCCGTGCTGGCGGCCTTCGCCGTTTTGCTTCTGCTGCTTGGCGCTGGGGGAGGCTACTGGCTGATGGAGCGTGCGAATCAACGGCTCGCGGTGCTTGAAGGGGAGCTTCGGCAAGTGCGCGCTGAGCAGGCGGCGATGGAGGCGAAGGGAAAAACGACGGAGCAGCAGCAAGCTGAGCAAGAGCTTGCTAAAGCGGTCGAATGGGCGAACCGTTATCCGCTCAAAACGGTGCCGCTGTTGCGTGCGTTGGCCAAACAACTGCCGGAGCGCGGCTTTATCATGAACTTTTCGTATGCTGGTCAAAAGACGGTGACGATGACAGTGCAGTTTGATGCGGCGGAAGAAGCGGCCTATTATTTAGATCGGCTTGAGGAAGTTCATTTGGTCAAAGCCGTCAAATTGACCGGCATCTCGGCCAGCGGCGAAAGCGGCGGGGCAGAGGGGGAAACGATCGTGCCGCGGTATATCGCGCAATATGAGCTGGAACTTCAGCCGACAGGAAAAGAGGGGGACAACGAATGATGGGCCGTTTTGGAAAATGGCCGCTCGTGTTTACCGGGGTGTTTCTTCTTGCCGCTCTTTTGTTTGCCGCTTTCTATGTTTTTGTGCTCATGCCGCGCTACGAACAAATGGATCGGCTCGAGGCGGTCGTACAAAGCGAGAAAAACGTGTTGGCTGCAATGAAAAAGCAGGCGGCGGGGAATCGAGAAGAAACGGCAGAGAGCCTGGCGGCTTTGCAGAGGAAAGTGCCGGTGCGCCCGTTCGCCGACCAACTGTTGCTGACGTTTCAAAAAGCGGAATATATTTCTGACAGCCGGCTATTGAGCGTCAGCTTCGCTGAAGGGCAAGGAACCGGAGAATCTCCTTCGCAAGGGAACGCGAATGGAGCGGAAAGCAAGGCGTCCGGAGACAAGGCGTTGATTCCTCCAAGCGGCATCCAGTCTATTACCGCCCAATTGACGGTGGAATCTCCCTCCTATTATCAGCTTGAACGGTTTTTAGAGGTGCTTGAGCACTCCGAGCGCATTTTGGCGGTGGAAGGATTGACGTTTACCGGCCCGCCGGAGTTGACGTCCACCGCTGTCGACGTGCAACCGCTCGCCTATTCCATCAATGTCCGCGCCTTTTACGCGCCGCAGCTTGAGAAATGGAAGCAGCTCATTCCCATCCGCGATGTCCCTCCGCCAAGCGGCAAAGACAATCCGCTCGTGGAAATGGCGCCGTCTTCGGGCCGGTAGCGGGGATGGTGGAAGTCCGATATGCTCATTCGCATGAAGCGGGGGATGACCCTCATTGAGCTTTTGGCTGTGTTGGTGATCATCGGCATTGTGGCGATGATCGTCGGTCTTGCCATGTGGACGGTGATTGATCGGGCGCGCGAGCGGGCGTTTGTTTCGGATGCTTATGGCTTGTATGAAGCGGCGCGGCTGTATGTCGGCGCCGAGAAAGTGGAATTTTTGCCAGCCCGTTCTTCTGCCATATTGTCGTATGGAGAATTGGTGGGCAACGGTTTGCTGGATCCAATCGAAGATCCGTTTACCGGAAATGTATTGCCGCCGGAAACGAATCCATCGTACGTGCTTGCCACGAAGCGGGAAGACGGCGGGATCGATTACGCCGTTTGCTTGAAAGGCGAGACAAAGCAGCTTTGCACCTATGAGGGGCGCGAGCAGCCGATTCCTGTCGAAGCGCTGGGGACCGAGGCGATTCGCAACCGTTGATGTCGGAAAATGAAGAACAGAAGCGGGGACAAGACGACAAATGTCTTGTTCTTTTTTTTTCCGTTTGTGGTAAGATAGGCGAAAGAAATCGAAGCAGGAAGAAGGACGGTGGCCAAATGGACAAGCAGCGCATGCGCATTATGGTGAATATCAACGGCAAGCCCCGCCCATTTACCGTGGAGCGTTCGTCGGAAGGACGGCCGTCCGAGGAGTCGGATGGATATCCGGTGGACAGCCATCTAGGGAAAGGACAGCGAGCAGAAAACGAGGCGGATGACAGCCGCCAAGTGAGCGCGTTTCAAGAAGGCGGGCCATCCGCAGGCAAGCCATCAACAGGCCTGTGGTTTACGGAGGATGGGCAAGTTCGAGAAGATGTTGAAACGACGGGTTGGGAAGAGGCGGCCGCCCTTGAGGCGGATGAACGGGTCATTTCCGTTTCCGAGGCGATGCAACAAAAGAAAAGCGCCAGACGTCGGACATGGCGGCTGCCGGCTCAAGCCAAGTCGCTGCTCGCCGCCGCGTTGGTCGCTGCGTTGGTCGGCATGGCGTTTGGCATGACGGTGCTGCGCATCATTCCGAAGGAAAAATCTGCTTCGTCGCCGGCATCTGAAGCGATGACGGAATTGACAAAGCCTGAAACAGCGGCGGGCGAAGAAGGAAGAGAAAGCGTCGTACGAGCGCCGTTTTCCATTGCGGTCATTCAAGCGGGCGTCTATTCGAATGCGGCGGCGGCCAAGCAGGCGTCCGAATCGATCAAAACAGCAGGCGTGCCGGTCGTCGTCGCGGGGCAAAAACCGGCAGCGCTCTATATCGCCGTCGGCGCGGATAAGGAAACGTTGCGGGCGGTCAACGACCAATACCGCCAAAGGGTGCCAAGCACGTATGTCAAAGAGCTGTCGTTTGCCGCCGAAGCGGCGGCGCGCCGGTCGGAGGCCATCCAAAAAGGGGAGGTTTTGTATGAAAACATGGCAGCGGTCTCCGCGGCTTTGCTTGGCGGTAGGAAAGCAGGAGAAGATGACTGGCAGGCGCTCCAAAAGGCGTATGACGCGTTAGAAAAAAGCAACGCTTCAAGCGACAAAACAGTCGGTCGGTATGTTGAAGCGCTGAAGCAGGCGTATGTCGCCCTTGCCGCATACAAAGAGCGACGGGATGAAGCGCTGTTGGCCAAAGCCCAGCAACAGCTGCTCGAGGCGCTCGCCGCTTATATCGAATTGGTGCCGCTAGGGAGCTAGAAGCCCCGTTTTTTTTTGCCTATTGCATATATAAAGAATTTCCGATTTTTCGTTTCTATATTTATCTCCATACAAGTCGACTATGATATAACGTGGCGAGTGATCGGCTGGATGTAAAACAAAATTTCAACTTATATAGAATAGATGGCAACGAAAACGTTTCACATATCCTTGACGGAAAAGCCGTTTGTCCATTTTTCGACTGTCGAAGGCAAGCCTGTGGCTTGGAAGACCGAACAACCACCCGCTTCACAGACCCATACATGGGTCTGAAAGCGGCGTTGTTCGGTCGCCCGACAGTCGATCAAATGCCTAGTAAAATTTGCAAATGTTCATGCTTCAAATTGCATCTATACAGAAAATTGCCTTTCACCGCAAAATTTGCTACGATACAAGTGAATCTTCCGAACCGAAACGAGCGAAAGGAGAATGAGCGATGCCTCCACGGTTCGTGCTTGCATCCCGCTCCCCTCGACGAAGGCAGATCCTCGAGCTGGCCGGCTGGCCGTTTGATGTGCAGGAAAGCCATGCCGATGAGACGATTCCCCCCGGAACGCCCCCTGATGAAGCGGTTCAACTTCTTGCCCGCCGGAAAGTGGAGGCGGTGATGTCCTCTTTTCCCGACGCGTATGTTCTTGGCGCTGATACGATCGTTGTGTGCGATGGCCGCTTGTTAGGGAAGCCGCGCACGGAAGAAGAAGCATTCGCCATGCTGCGTCAGTTGTCCGGGCGGACGCATGACGTATGGACCGGTGTCGCCATCGCACTCCCTCAAGGGTCCATCACCTCGTTTGCGGAAAAAACAGCGGTGACGTTTTGGGAGCTCGATGACGAGGAAATCGCCGCCTATATTGCGACCGGGGAGCCGATGGACAAGGCGGGGGCGTATGGCATCCAAGGCCGCGCTGCCCTGTTTGTCAAACGGATCGAAGGCGACTATTTGACGGTCGTCGGCCTGCCGCTGTCGCGGACGGTGAGGGAATTGCGCCGGCTCGGGTGGCCGCCGGCATAGATCAAAGCAAAAGCGGCCGCCGTCTGGCGCTTTTTGGCAAAAGAACGCCCCCGCAAACGGATTCTGCTGTCGTACCGAGGGGCGGTTCAAGCCTCTCCATCTTTCGATGAAGCAAAACAAAAAAGGGGGAGTATGATGGCGTGGATGATCCGCGATGTTCCGAAAGACAGTCGGCCGCGTGAACGGCTGCTGTCATCAGGGCCGGAAAGTTTATCCGACCATGAACTGATCGCCATTTTGTTGCGCACGGGCACGAAGGAGGAGTCGGTCGTGCAGCTCGCCCAGCGTCTCCTTCGCCATTTTGAGGGGCTGAGACCGCTCAAAGACGCAACGGTCGAAGAAATGACGAACATCAAAGGGATCGGGCCGACGAAAGCCGTGCAAATTTTGGCGGCGTTGGAGCTCGGCCGACGCATCCACCAGTCCGGCTGCGCCGACCGCTATGTGATTCGCTGCCCGGAAGACGGAGCGAAATACGTCATGGAAGATATGCGCTTTTTATCGCAAGAACATTTTGTCGCCATTTATTTAAATACGAAAAATCAAGTCATCTACCGCAAAACGGTGTTCATCGGCAGTTTAAACGCCTCGATTGTCCATCCGCGCGAAGTGTTTAAAGAGGCGATCAAACGTTCCGCCGCCTCCGTCATTTGTGTGCATAACCACCCTTCTGGCGATCCGACTCCAAGCCGCGAAGACATCGATGTGACGAAACGGCTCGCGGAATGCGGCCGCATCATCGGCATCGAGCTCTTGGATCACCTCATCATCGGCGATCAAAAATTCGTCAGTTTGAAAGAAAAAGGCTACGTCTAGCGGTTCTCATTTTTTGTCGAATCAGTTATAATATCAACTATGGGTTTTTCCGAATCCGTTCGGGCGGTGTTGTACAATTTATAAATGACTTGACATCCGATCCATGTTGTCAATAGAAAATCATATGCATTTCGTTTCGGAAAGGAAGATCGATCATATGTTTGGAATTGGGACGAAAGATCTCGGGATTGATTTAGGAACAGCGAATACGCTCGTTTATGTGAAGGGAAAAGGGATCGTTTTGCGCGAGCCGTCGGTTGTCGCCATTCAGCGCGACAC
Source organism: Geobacillus thermopakistaniensis (assembly GCF_000498995.1). Lineage (NCBI taxonomy): Bacteria > Bacillati > Bacillota > Bacilli > Caryophanales > Anoxybacillaceae > Geobacillus > Geobacillus thermopakistaniensis. The sequence continues at coordinate 34,618 of NZ_AYSF01000036.1, read as the reverse complement.
GAAGCAAATCGTCGCCGTCGGCAATGAAGCGAAAAACATGATCGGGCGCACGCCGGGCAACATCGTGGCGCTTCGTCCGATGAAAGACGGCGTCATCGCTGATTATGAAACGACGGCGACGATGATGAAATATTTCATTCGCAAGGCCGTCAAAACGAAAGGGTTGTTTGCCAGCAAGCCGTATGTGATGGTATGCGTGCCGTACGGCATCACGGCCGTAGAGGAGCGCGCGGTCATCGATGCGACGCGCCAGGCTGGAGCACGCGATGCCTATACGATTGAAGAACCATTTGCGGCCGCGATCGGCGCCAATTTGCCGGTGTGGGAGCCGACCGGGAGCATGGTCGTCGACATCGGCGGCGGTACGACTGAAGTGGCCGTGATTTCGCTCGGCGGCATCGTGACGAGCCAGTCGATCCGCATCGCCGGCGATGAAATGGATGAGGCGATCATTCAATACATCCGAAAAACGTACAATTTGATGATCGGAGAACGGACGGCGGAGGCGATTAAAGTCGAGATCGGCTCAGCCGGAAATCCGGAAGGAATCGGAAACATGGAAATTCGCGGCCGCGACTTGCTCACTGGGCTGCCAAAAACGATCGAAATCAGCGCCGAAGAAGTGGCTGAGGCGCTGCACGATACGGTCTATGCGATCGTCGAGTCGGTGAAAAACACGCTCGAAAAAACACCGCCGGAGCTGGCGGCTGACATTATGGACCGCGGCATCGTGCTGACAGGCGGCGGCGCTTTGTTGCGCAACTTGGACAAGGTCATCAGCAAAGAGACGGACATGCCGGTCATCGTCGCGGAAAATCCGCTTGATTGCGTGGCCATTGGCACCGGGAAAGCGCTCGACCACATCGACTTGTTTAAAAACAAGGCGAGAGACCATCGCTGACGGTAAGAAGGTGTGACGCATGCCACAGCTTTTTGGGAATAAGCGTCTCATTTTTTTGCTCGTCAGCATCGTCATCCTTGTCATGTTGATCGGCTTTTCCTTGCGCAGCCGCGAAGAGTTGACGTGGCCGGAGCAGTTTGTAAAAGATACGGTCGGTTTTGTTCAGCTTCTGTTTGGGAAGCCCGCCGAGGAGATCGCGGGCTTCTTTGAAAATGTGAGCGATCTTCGCCGTACATATAAGGAAAACGAACTGCTGAAGGCAAGACTTGAGGAATATGCGGCGCTTGAGACCGAGGTCGAGGCGCTGCGGCAAGAAAACGAACGGCTGCGCGCGTTGCTCGATAAAAAAGAGAGCTTGCGTGATTTTGTTTCGATTCAGGCGACGGTGATCGGGCGGAACCCGGATCGTTGGCGGGAAACGATCATCATCAACAAAGGCGAGCAACACGGCGTGAAAAAAGATATGGCCGTCATCACCCCAGCGGGGCTTGTCGGCAAGGTGCAGCACGCTTCCCAATTTACGTCCACTGTGCAGCTGTTAAGCGCGCTTGACCAAAACAACCGCATTTCCGCTTATATCCAAGGAAAGGAAAACGTGTTTGGGTTGATCGAAGGCTACGATGAGAAGCGGCGCGAGTTGCTGCTCGGAGAAATTCCGATTGACGCCAAAGTGGAAAAAAGGCAAAAAGTGTTGACTTCCGGCCTTGGCGGCGTGTTTCCGAAAGGGCTGCCGATCGGTGAGGTGACTGAAGTCAAGCCGGACCAATACGGATTGACGAAAGTCGTCTATGTCAAGCCGTTTGCCAACTTGTATGATATTGACGACGTCATGATTGTGAAACGAACCATCGATGCAGCACTGCAGGAAAAGGAGGAGGCAAAGTGAACAAGTGGCGTCTCCCTTTCCTTGCGGTGTTATGTTTTGTGAGTGAGAGCCTTTTTGTTGATATATGGCCAAAAGGCGACTTGTATGTCCACTATTTTTTTGTTCCCCGGTTTTTTCTTGTTTTTCTCGTGTTCACAGCGATGCATTTCGGCGGGACGCGGGCGATGGGGTACGGGTTCATCTTCGGGTTTCTGTATGACTGCGTCTACACAGAGCTGCTCGGTGTTTATGCGTTTGCTTATACGCTTATTGCCTACTTGGCGGGCAAAGCGATGAAATGGTTCCACCAAAACTGGTTCGTTGCATCGCTCTTGTCGCTGCTTTCCATTATGCTGCTTGACAGTTATGTCTACGGCATCCAGCTGTTGATCGGGCGGACCGATTGGTCGTTTTCTGTTTTTTGGGACCGCCGTCTATGGCCGACGCTGCTTCTGAACGTCGCGTTTTTGCTCGTCTTTTCGTACCCGCTCGAACGGCGATTGGCAAAAATTCGCCGGTTTGAGCAGGAAGAATAAAAGAGGAAAAACGGCCCGTTTTGTAGAATTATTCGTTGGGGTGAACGTTGTGGCGAAACAAAAGCAGCAGTACGTGACGATTAAAGGGACGAAAGATGGGCTGACGCTGCATCTCGATGACCGCTGCTCGTATGACGATTTATTGAAAGAAATCGAGGAGCGGCTTGTCAAACAAGCTGGCGTCGCGCCAGACAGCCCCCTTGTCTCTGTTCATCTGAAAATTGGGAACCGCTATTTGACGCCTGCCCAAGAGGAAGAGGTGCGTGCGCTCATCCGCCGTTCAAAAAATTTGGTCGTCGATTCGATCGAAAGCAATGTCATGTCGAAAGCAGAAGCGATAGAATGGATGAGAAAAACGGAAATTGTGCCCGTTTCGCGCATTGTCCGTTCGGGACAAGTGCTTCATGTCGAAGGGGATTTGCTGCTGATCGGCGACGTGAACCCTGGCGGAACGGTCATTGCCGGAGGCAACATTTTCATTCTCGGCGCCCTGCGCGGCATCGCCCATGCCGGGTATGCCGGCAATAAACAGGCGATCATCGCTGCATCGGTCATGAAACCGATGCAGCTGCGCATCGGCGACATCATGAGCCGAGCGCCCGATTCGAAAACGGATGAAGGAAATGAAATGGAATGCGCCTATATTGATGAGCATAACCAAATTGTTGTCGACCGCCTTCAGCTGCTTATGCATTTGCGGCCGAATTTGACGCGCTTAGAAAGGAGAATGTGACCGTGGGAGAAGCGATCGTCATCACTTCCGGAAAAGGCGGCGTCGGCAAAACGACGACGACCGCGAACCTTGGGACGGCCCTCGCCATTCTAGGGAAGCGGGTGTGCCTTGTCGACACCGACATCGGGCTGCGCAACCTCGATGTCGTGCTTGGGCTTGAGAACCGAATTATTTATGATTTGGTCGATGTCGTGGAGGGGCGTTGCACGGTGCAGAAGGCGCTTGTGAAAGACAAGCGGTTCGATAACCATTTGTATTTGTTGCCGGCCGCGCAAACGAGCGATAAGTCGGCGGTCAACCCCGCGCAAATGAAACAGCTCATTGAGGAGCTGAAACAGGAATACGATTATGTGCTCATCGACTGTCCGGCTGGAATCGAACAAGGCTATCGCAACGCTGTCGCCGGCGCGGACGAAGCGATCGTCGTCACGACGCCGGAAGTGTCGGCGGTCCGCGACGCCGACCGCATCATCGGCTTGCTTGAAGCGGAGGAGCACGTCAAACCGCCGCGCCTCATCATCAACCGCATTCGCAGCCATATGGTGAAAAACGGCGATATGTTGGATGTCGACGAAATCATCTCGCATTTATCGATCGAGTTGCTCGGCATTATCGCCGACGATGAAAACGTGATCAAAGCGTCGAACCGCGGCGAGCCGATTGTGCTGGACCCAAACAGCAAAGCGTCGATCGCCTTCCGCAACATTGCCCGCCGCATCCTCGGCGAGTCGGTGCCGCTGCCGCCGCTTGAGGAAGAGGAGAAGGGGCTGTTTTCAAAGATTCGGAAAATATTTAGTTTGAAATAATGGAGTTGGCGCAAGAAGGCCGTTGAATGGGCCTTCTTTTTTTATTCATAATTGTTGTGCTGTTTGGAATTCCTGATCTGTAACAACGGAAGCAGATGGTATCGATCGGTTGCGGCGCTCAGCCGAAACGTTGGTGTGAAACCGTTTGAGGGATTTGTTCGCGGACGTGTTCGGCGAGGCGCGGCGAAAAACGCTCGTTCATATTCCATGAGGTTGTCTCATAAATTAGTACAAACGTTGTTGGAAAGGTGGAGGGGGGACGTATGGATCGACGCGTCCGTGAGATGAAAAAACGCATTGAAAAACGAAGAAGGGAACGTCAATATAAGGGGCAGGATCCAAAAGAATCTAGATGGAGCGCCGCTGATGAGGAGCGGTACGGGCTGCCGGTCGTCACGTATGACCGCTATTCGTTTGAATCCGCTCCCCATCCGTTGTTCCGCAAAGAATGGTTTTTATTCAAAACACTCATCGCTGCCTGTCTCGTGCTCGTGACGGCCATTTTGTTCCGGCATCCGTCCGCTTCCCTCGAGCCGGCGCGGCAGTTTATTGCCCGGACGATGGAAACCGAGTTTCAGTTTGCGGCCGTCTCAGCCTGGTATGAAAAAACGTTCGGTGAGCCGCTCGCTTTTTTTGCCCCGAAAAAGGAAGAAAAGGTGAAAACGGCTTCATCCTATGCAGTGCCGGCTTCTGGACGGATTCTCGAAAGTTTTGAAAAAAACGGGGAGGGTGTGACGATCGAAACTGAGAATGGAGCCAAAGTGGAAGCGATGAAAGAAGGGATTGTCACCTTTGCCGGTACGAAAGACCGTCTCGGCAAAACGGTCATCATCCAACATGCGGACGGCACGGAGACGTGGTATGGACGTTTGGGGGCCATTTCGGTGAAATTGTATGATTTTGTAGAAATGGGGCAGGAAGTTGGCACGGCCGGGGCGAGCGAGGCAAATAAACAGAAAGGGCTGTTTTATTTTGCTATTAAACAAGGAGATGAATTTATCGATCCGATTCAGGTGATTTCCTTTGAATAAGTATATGGCGCTGCTCGGGAAGCTGCACGTCCACCCACTGTTATGGTTGATCGGCGGCATCGCGGTGCTTACCGCCCATTTCAAGCAGCTTTGCCTGTTGTTTTTCATCGTCCTCGTTCATGAGCTTGGCCATGCGGCGGCAGCCGCGTTTTTCTCTTGGCGGGTGAAGCGGATTTTGTTGCTGCCGTTCGGCGGAGTGGCGGAAGTCGAAGAGCACGGCAACCGGCCGTTCCGCGAGGAGTGGATCGTGACGCTCGCCGGGCCGGCCCAGCATCTGTGGCTCGTAGCGGCGGCGTTTTTTTTGTGGAAGGCCGGCATGATGGATGGCGGGAGCTGGGAGCTCTTTTTTCGCTACAATGCGGCCATTTTCGCTTTGAACTTGCTGCCGATCTGGCCGCTGGATGGAGGCAAGTTATTGTTTTTGCTGCTGTCCTACCGCCGCCCGTTCAGCGAAGCGCACCGGAACACGGTCGCCATATCGGCCGCCGTGCTTGCTGTCGGCGTCGTTCTTTTGTTTGTGTTGGCGCCGCGCCAGCTTGATTTATGGGCGATCGCCGCCTTTTTGGCGCATGCTCTTTGGCAGGAGCAAAAGCAGCATCCGTATGTCGTCATGCGCTTTTTGCTTGAGCGGTATTATGGAAACAAAGGCGGCTATACAAAGCTGCGGACGATTACGGCGCCGGCGGACGAACGCATCTCGGCCGTGCTGCAGCGATTTTACCGCGGACAAAAGCATGCGATCATCGTCGTTCGCGACGGGCGCGAACGGGCGACGCTCGATGAAAACGAGCTGCTGCATGCGTTTTTTGCCGAAAAACAAGCCGATGCGCCGCTTGGCGCTCTCATCTATTGATCGTGGCTATATATAAAAGTTTCACATATCCTTGATGGAAAAGTCGCTTATCTATTTTTCGACTGACGAAGGCAAGCCACAGGCTTGCCCTCGTCACACCTTGGCGTGACGGGAGGCCGAACAGCCGCTCGCTTCACAGACTCATACATGGGTCTGAAAGCGGCGTTGTTCGGTCGATCAACAGTCGATCAAATACTCGGTAAAGTTGCAAATGGCAAAGCTTCAAATGGCCTCTCTATATAGTCGTTTGCACCGTTTCATCATCGCCCGCCGGGGGACGAAGATGACGGTTGACGGCCGGCCGTTTCTATGTTACGATAGATGACGTTGTAGACTTTTTGTCCTGCCAACAAGGGCAAAAGAGGGCGGCTGTCGCAAAAAGACGCACCCGCACTACAACCGCTCAGCGCGGGCGATGAAGCGCTCCGTCTTGGGCCGCCTTGGCGCTGGCGAGTCTGAGTCCATGAAGGAGGTGCGATGCATGTACGCAATTATCGAAACTGGCGGCAAACAATTGAAAGTCGAAGAAGGCCAAGAAATTTACATCGAAAAATTGGATGCGAATGAAGGCGATACGGTCACGTTTGACAAAGTGCTGTTCGTCGGCGGGGAAACGGTGAAAATCGGCAACCCGACAGTCGAAGGCGCAACCGTGACGGCGAGAGTGCAAAAACACGGCCGACAAAAGAAAATCATCGTCTTCAAATATAAAGCGAAAAAGAACTATCGCCGCAAACAAGGCCACCGTCAGCCGTACACGAAAGTCGTCATCGAAAAAATCAACGCGTAAAGATGATCCGCGTCACGATTGAACGGGAAGCGGACGGCCGCATCCGCGCGTTTACGATGGAAGGGCACGCCCATTTTGCGAAACGCGGGCAGGACATTGTATGCGCCGGCGCTTCGGCGGTCTCGTTCGGCACGATCAACGCCATCGAGACACTTATTGGCGTAAGCCCGCATGTTTCGCTCGGCAAAGACGGCGGCTACCTCCGCTGCGAGCTTCCGGAGCTGGAAGAAGCGGCGGCAGAGAAAGTACAGTTGTTGTTGGAAGCGATGGTCGTTTCGCTAAAGACGATCGAACGCGATTACGGAACATTTATCCGCGTGACATCCATCTAGCGGGAGGTGACTGCCATGCTGAGACTTGACCTGCAATTTTTTGCTTCGAAAAAAGGGGTCGGTTCGACGAAAAACGGCCGCGACTCGATCGCGAAACGTCTTGGCGCAAAACGGGCTGACGGTCAATTCGTCACCAGCGGTTCGATTTTGTACCGTCAACGCGGAACGAAAGTCCATCCGGGCTTGAACGTCGGCCGCGGCGGCGACGATACGCTGTATGCGAAAATCGACGGCATCGTACGCTTCGAGCGGCTCGGCCGCGACCGCAAACGCGTCAGCGTCTACCCGGTCAGCCAAGAAGCGTAATCGATGTGGAAAAAACTCTAACCGTTCGGTTAGAGTTTTTTCTTTTTGGCGTAGAAAAATCGTTCCTGTTCAATGTCAAAAAATGTTATAGTAAAAGTACATGCCTCCCCCATGGAGGCGGAAGTCCAAGCGAGGCAGGGAGCCTACGCTTAGTGGATAGGGGAGCGTCGGATGGAGAAGCGATGGACTGTCGTTGAGGTGATGCGCCATGCCCGCCATGACTGGCTGAACAAAATTCAGCTCATCAAAGGGCATTTGGCGCTTAATAAAATCGAACGGGTGCAGGAAATCATTGAAGACATGATCGGCGAGATGCATCAGGAAACACGGTTGACGAATTTGAAGGCCGAGCGGTTCGCCGAGCTTATCATGACCTATAACTGGGAGCCGCGTCCGCTCGTTCTTGAGTATGAAATCATGGACGGCAAAGCGGATTGGTCGCAGTACGATGAACAGCTGGCTGAATGGTGCCGCAAATTTTTTCGCCTGCTCGAAGCGCAATCCGATGAGCGGACAGAAAACCATTTATGTTTGTCCATTGAGCTGTCCGACCGACGGGCGGCGCTGTTTTTGGATTACCGCGGCACGTTTAGGGACGGCGAAACCATTCGCGCTTGGCTTGAGCGCTGCGAACCATCACCGCCGCTTCGGCTCGCGTCGTTTGCCGTTGGCGAGGGCGAATTGACGGTGGAGCTTGAGCTTTTGTCGGCGGAATCTTGATCGTTGATTGGATGAAGGAGCACGGAAGAGTTCATGGAGTGCGGACGGATCGATCCAATCGGACCGGAAAGCGGCGGATGGGCTTGAACCGCCCGCCAGCCCGCAGACGGCCGATGCTTGCGTACATATTGACATCATGGAATCGACTCTGTATACAATAATAAGTATTAGTCATACTCATTTCGCCATGATACCATGATGGAAGCGAATCGGAGGAACAGCCATGTTTGTTGATCAGGTGAAAATTTATGTGAAAGGCGGGGACGGCGGCAACGGCATGGTCGCGTTCCGCCGGGAAAAATACGTCCCAAAAGGCGGGCCGGCCGGCGGAGACGGCGGCAAAGGCGGCGATGTCGTCTTTGTCGTTGATGAAGGGCTGCGGACGTTGATGGATTTCCGCTACCAGCGCCATTTTAAAGCGCCGCGCGGCGAAAACGGCATGTCGAAAAACCAGCATGGCAAAAATGCGGAAGACTTGATTGTCAAAGTGCCGCCAGGCACCGTTGTCATCGATGCGGATACGAACGAAGTGCTCGCCGATTTGACCGAGGCGGGGCAGCGGTTTGTCGTCGCCAAAGGCGGGCGCGGCGGGCGCGGCAACACCCGATTTGCGACGGCGTCCAACCCAGCGCCGGAAATTGCGGAAAACGGCGAACCGGGCGAAGAGCGCAACATCATTTTAGAGCTGAAGCTTCTCGCTGACGTCGGGCTGGTCGGGTTTCCAAGCGTCGGCAAATCGACGCTGCTGTCGGTTGTCTCCGCAGCCCGTCCGAAAATCGCCGAGTACCATTTTACGACGCTCGTTCCGAACTTGGGCGTTGTCGAAACGGAAGACGGGCGCAGTTTTGTGATGGCCGACTTGCCGGGATTGATTGAAGGGGCCCATCAAGGGGTCGGGCTCGGGCATCAGTTTTTGCGCCATATTGAACGGACGCGTGTCATCGTCCATGTCATCGACATGGCGGCGGTCGAAGGGCGCGATCCGTACAACGATTATCTCGTCATCAACGAAGAGCTGAAACAGTACAATTTGCGCTTGACCGAGCGGCCGCAAATTGTTGCCGCCAATAAAATGGACATGCCGAACGCCGAAGAAAATTTGCGCCGCTTCAAAGAGAAAGTCGGCGATGCGGTGCCGGTCTTTCCGATTTCTGCAGCGACAAGACAAGGAGTGCGCGAGCTGTTGTTTGCCATCGCCGACCTGTTGGAAACGACGCCGGAATTCCCGCTTCATGAACGGGAAGATCCGGCCGTGCAGCGCGTCGTGTACAAATATGAAAAAGAGGAGCCGCCGTTTACGATCACCCGCGCCAGCGACGGAGCATTCATTTTGGCGGGCGACAAAATTGAAAAGTTGTTTAAGATGACGGATTTCTCGCGCGAAGAATCGGTGCGCCGCTTCGCCCGCCAGCTTAAGGCGATGGGGGTGGATGATGCGCTGCGCGAGCGCGGCGCGAAAGACGGAGACACGATCCGGTTGCTTGATTACGAGTTCGAGTTTGTCGACGACTGGGATGAATAGAGCGGGGGAAGGTGCGGTGGAGAAAAAATTTTATTTGGTGCGCGAAGACGTCCTGCCGGAAGCGATGAAGAAAGTCGTGCTCGCTAAACAGCTGCTTGAGCGGAAAAAAGCCGCCTCGGTCGCCGAGGCGGCGCAGCTCGCCAACATCAGCCGCGGTGTGTTTTACAAATACCGCGATGCCATTTTTCCGTTCCAAGCGGTGACGAAAGAAAACATCGTCACGCTCTTTTTCCATTTAGAAGACCGCTCCGGAACGTTGTCACAGCTGCTTGGCGTTGTGGCGGCGGCCGGCTGCAACGTGCTGACCATCCATCAAACGATTCCGCTTCAAGGGAGGGCGAACGTGACGCTGTCGGTCAGCACAAACGATATGAACGAGGAGATTGATGAGCTCCTCGCTAAGCTCAAACAGCTCGAATTTGTCGAAAAAGTGGAAATTGTCGGTTCGGGAGTGTATTAAAGCAAGGGAGAGGCAAACGAGATGAAAATCGGTTATTTAGGACCGAAGGCGACGTTCACCGAAGCGGCGGCTGCTCTTCTTTTTCCGTCGCAGCCGCGGGAGCCGTATGACACGATTCCCGATTGCATTGACGCCGCGGCGGCCGGAGAGATTGAAGCGGCCGTGGTGCCGCTCGAGAACGCCTTGGAAGGATCGGTCAATTTGACACTCGACTATTTAATTCACGAACAGCCGTTGCCGATCATCGGCGAAATCGTTGTGCCGATCGAGCAACATTTGATGGTGCACCCATATTTCACCCCTCATTGGCGCGAAGTGAAAGAAGTGTATTCCCACTCGCACGCCATTGCCCAATGCCGGAAGTTTTTGCATACGGTGCTGAAAGGGGCGAAGCAAGTGCCGATGACGTCAACGAGCGCCGCCGCGAAATTTGTGAGCGAGCATCCGCACTTGCCGGCGGCGGCGATCGCCAACCGGCTGGCGGCGGAAAAATACGGGCTAGTGATCGTGCAGGAAAACGTCCACGATTACGATTACAACCATACGCGCTTTATTGTCGTCAGCCGGCGCAAAGAGCCGCTTTCGCCTGCTTCGCCTCTTTATGCTGGCGACAAGACGACCGTGGTCGTCATGCTGCCGCAAGACCGTCCGGGCGCACTCCATCAAGTGTTATCAGCGTTTGCCTGGCGGCGGCTCAACTTGACGAAAATCGAATCGCGCCCAGCGAAAACGGGCCTTGGAAATTATTTCTTTATTATTGACATCGACGCGCCGATGGATGACGTCCTCATCCCGGGGGCGATCGCGGAAATTGAGGCGCTCGGCTGCACAGTGCAGCTGTTGGGCAGCTATCCATATTATTTTGCTTGACGAAGACGAAAAAATGCGGATGGGTCATAGCCGTCCGCATTTTCTCTTTATCCAGCGTCCTGACGTACGGCATTTGCGAAGAGGGAATGACGGACGAGCGCAAGGCGATCCGTTCACGCTTCGATCAGAAATCCAGCCTGTTTCAAGGCGCGGCAGGCGGCGTCAAGCTTCACTGGTGAATCGGCTTCCAGCGTATGCAAATGGGTTCCGTCCGTCAGCTGCAACAAATACGACGATTTTGTCGCCTCGATTTTGGCGATGAATTGGTCGACTTCCAGGCGGTTGCTCACCATGATCGAGGCGGTTAAATCGCCGTAGACCGGATGCTCGATTTTGACGTCCTTGACCGTCACGCCGCAATCCACGAGCAAATACAACTCTTCTTTCGTCTGTTCTGGCGTATGGAAGCAGGCGATCGTCCTCGTGTACGTTTTGGCCGGTTCAGCCGGCTTTAAATACAAATAGCCTTGGCTTGTGGCGATGATTGGTTCGTTGCGCGCCTTTAACAGTGAAATGTCTTGGACGATCACTTGGCGGCTGACGTTCGTTTTCGCTGCCAGCTCAGCCCCCGTGAGCGGCGTTTCGCTTTCTTTCAACCATTGCAAAATGAGCTGGCGCCGCCTTTCCCCTAAAATTTTCTTTTCCTCTTTCACCTGCCATTCCTCCTTTCATGCCGATGTAAGTCGCTCCAATGTGGAAACGAACTGGTCGATCTCCGCTTCGGTCGTGGCCGCGCCCAATGAGATGCGGATGAATTGCTTCGCTTCTTCAGGCGTTTTCCCGACGGCGAGCATCGTCCGCGACGGCGCTTGCAGCCCGACTTGGCAGGCGCTGCCGGTGGAAATGGCGATGCCGGCGCGGTTGCATTCAAGCATCACAAGCTGCCCTTCGTACCCAGCGACGGACAAACCGATAATATGGGCAAGACGGAAATCGGGATGGCCTTCCACCGTCACCGGCAGCTGTTTGGCGGCGATGGCGTGAAGCAACCGATTCCGCAGTCGTTCCAAACGCGACTGTTCGTCCGCCATTCGTCGATGGAGCTGCTGCGCGGCCGTAATGAAGGCGGCAATACCCGGTACGTTGACCGTTCCCGGCCGAAAGCCTGATTCGTGCGTCGCTCCCGGGAATACCGGCTTCCAATGCCGGCGCGGGTTGATGTACACAGCGCCGACCCCTTTGGGACCGTACACTTTATGGGCGGAAACGGATAGGCTGTCTAGTCCTATCTCTTGAACATCTAGCTGTATTTTAGCAAAAGTTTGCACGCAGTCGCTATGAAAAAGGACGCCGTGCGCCCGCAGGAGGCGGCCGATGTCGGCAAGCGGCTGAATCGTGCCGATTTCCGAGTTGGCGTGCTGGATGGAAGCAAGGATCGTCTTCGGCGTGATCGCCCGCTCCAAATCGGCAAGTCGAATGCGCCCGAATCGGTCGACGGGCAAATACGTGACCGTATATCCTTCTGTTTCCAGCTGTTTGAACAGGTGATGGAGCGAGGCATGCTCGATTTCGGTCGTGATCAGGTGGTTTCCCTTATGCCGGTAGGCGGCAGCTAGCGAACGGATCGCGAGCACGTTCGCTTCCGTTCCGCCGCTTGTGAAATAGATCCCTTCCGCTTCTCCGTTAATCATGGCGGCGAGTTCGCGCCGGCATAAGGCAAGCAGTTGTTTCGCTTTCGTTCCGATGTCATGCAAGCTGCTTTCGTTGCCAAAGTAAACGGACGCCGCTTCAGCGTAAGCGGCGATCGCCTCTTGGCACATTGGCGTCGTTGCCGCGTAATCCAAATAAATCATATTCCCCCGCCTTTGCATCATTTTTTTCGCCAAACCTCTTGCCATTAGTTTAAATATGTGTAAATATAGATGTCAAGACAGGTGAAAAGAAAGGGGCGTCCGAGAGTGAAGGAAGGTGGCGTGATTATCGTCGGAAGCGGGCTGGCGGCGTTAACGGTCGCGTATCATTTATCTGAGCTCGACCATGTGATGATATTCACGAAAAAACGTTGCACCGACAGCAATTCATGGCGGGCGCAAGGAGGGGTGGCCGCGGCGCTGGCAGAGAGCGACGATTGGCGCGCTCATTTCCGCGATACGATGGTCGCCGGCTGCTTTCATAACGATGAACGAATGGTCGAACGGCTCGTCCGCGAAGGGCCGAGGCGGCTGCAAGAATGGATCAACGCCGGCATGGCGTTTGATCGGGACGAACGCGGCCGGTTTTGTTTCGGCCTTGAAGGCGGGCATAGCCACCGCCGGATTTTGCACGCCGGCGGCGATCAAACGGGCAAAGCACTCGTTTCGTTTTTGCTTGAGCGGCTCGAGGGACGCGTATGGATGGAAGAAGGCGAGCAGGTGATTGATTTGCTTGTGGAAGAGGGGCGTTGCGTCGGGGTGAAAACGAAGCGGGAAGACGGTTCGGTGTCCATTTGGCCGGCGTCGGCCGTCGTGTTGGCGACCGGTGGATGCGCCGGATTGTATACGTTCACTTCCAATGCGCCGACGGCGACTGGCGACGGCATTGCCATGGCGTACCGCGCCGGTGCGGCGGTGGCGGATATGGAGTTTATCCAATTTCATCCGACGATGCTCGTTGCCGGCGGAAAAGCGGTCGGGCTCGTCTCGGAAGCGGTGCGCGGCGAAGGGGCGGTGCTTGAGGCGGAAGATGGAAGACCGCTGATGGACGGCGTCCATCCGCTTCGCGATCTCGCTCCGCGCGACATCGTCGCCCGAGCGATCGCGGCGGAACTCGATCGCGGCGGCCGCGTCTATTTGAATATTTCCCGCGTGTCCCACTTCCGCCGCCGCTTTCCGACGATCGCTGCGCTATGTGAGGCCTATGGCGTCGACCTTGAAGCCGGCCGCCTTCCTGTCGCGCCGGGCGCCCATTTTTTAATGGGCGGCGTTGTCGTCAACGAGTGGGGACAGACGACGGTTCCGGGCTTGTACGCCGTCGGGGAAGCGGCGTGCACCGGTGTGCACGGCGCCAACCGGCTCGCGAGCAACTCGTTGCTTGAAGCGATCGTCTTTGGATTCCGTGCGGCCTGCGCCATCCGCCGTCAAGCGGCGTGGCCGGAAACGGTGCACCGAGCGGATTCATCCAGCCCGCGTCGTTTGATTGTACCACGGCTGCCAGAGCGGGCGTTGCTCCGCGAACAGCTGTCAACGTTTGTCGGCATCGTCCGCAACGGCGATCGGCTTCGCGAAGCGGTCGACTGGTTGGAACAGTTTTCGTTGCCGGATTGGCTGGATGGCGACCTTGAACGATTGTCGGCAGAGGAGATTGAAACAGGATATATGTTGCTAGTGGGCTGGCTTGTCGCTTCATCAGCGCTTGGGCGCACGGAAAGCCGCGGCGGCCATTACCGGAGCGATTTTCCGCGTGAACGCCCGGAGTGGCGGGGGCGGCGCCTCGTGCGGACGAAAGAAGAGTGGGCCCGCCTTGGGGCTGGGAGGTAAAGCGGCAAAGAAAACGGAGGGATGAAAGATGAACCGGTTGAAGCTCGAACAACTGTTGCGACAGTTTTTTCTTGAAGATATTGGCGACGGCGATGTGACGAGCGAGACGATTTTTCCGGCTCATGAACGGGCATCAGGCATGTTTATGGCCAAAGCGGACGGGGTGGTGGCCGGCGTCGGCATTATTGCGGCGGGCTATCAGCTGCTGGATCCGCGCGTCGAAGTAACCATCATGAAACAGGACGGCGAACGGGTCCAAGCCGGCGAAACGATCGCCGTCGCATCCGGACCGGTCGGGCCGCTGTTGTCCGGTGAGCGCGTCATTTTAAACTTGCTGCAGCGGTTAAGCGGCATTGCCACCGTGACGCGACAGGCCGTTGACTTGCTTGGCAATAGCTCCACACGCATTTGCGACACGCGGAAAACGACGCCGGGGCTGCGCATGCTTGAAAAATATGCCGTCACATGCGGCGGCGGCTACAATCACCGCTTTGGCTTGTACGACGGTGTCATGATTAAAGACAACCATATCGCCTTTTGCGGATCGATCGCCCGCGCCGTCAAAACGGTGCGGGAGCGGCTTGGGCATATGGTGAAAATCGAAGTAGAGACCGAAACGGAAGACGAAGTGCTCGAGGCGGTCGAGGCCGGGGTGGATGTCATTATGTTTGACAACCGGACGCCGGATGAGGTGCGGGCGTTCGTCCGGCTTGTGCCAAAGCCGATCATCACGGAAGCGTCGGGGGGAATTACGCTCGCCAATGTGGCGGCGTACGGCGCGACCGGAGTCGACTACATTTCGCTCGGATGTTTAACCCATTCCGCCCCGGCGCTCGATATGAGTTTCAATTTGCGATAATGGAGGGGAGAACCGTGAACGTCCTTGAACAGTTGAAACGGCTGGATGAGATGCCCAAACGGTATAAAACGATGGAACGAAGCGAGCTCGAAGCACGCGCCCGCGCGGTGAAAGAACGGTTCGGCCGGCGCCTTTTCATCCCGGGTCATCACTACCAAAAGGATGAGGTCATTCAGTTCGCCGATGCGACCGGCGATTCGCTTCAGCTTGCCCAGCTCGCGGCAAAGAACAGCGAAGCCGAATATATTGTGTTTTGCGGCGTCCATTTTATGGCGGAAACCGCCGATATTTTAACGAGCGACGACCAAACGGTCATTTTGCCGGACTTGCGCGCCGGCTGTTCAATGGCCGATATGGCCGATATTTTTCAAGTCGAGCGGGCATGGGCGGCGCTTATTGAGCGGTTTGGCGAGACGATCGTGCCGCTTGTGTACGTCAATTCGACCGCGGCGATTAAAGCGTTTGTCGGCCGCCATGGCGGAGCGACCGTCACCTCGTCGAACGCGAAAAAGATGATGGCTTGGGCGTTTTCACGGAATGAACGGATTTTCTTTTTGCCGGATCAGCATTTAGGGAGAAATACGGCCTATGCGCTCGGCATCCGTCTTGACGAGATGGCGGTGTGGGATCCGCATGAGGAGACGCTCCAAGGGGCGGACGATCTCGACAAGGTGAAAGTCATTCTTTGGAAAGGACATTGCTCCGTGCATGAAAACTTCACCGTGCGACAAATCGAGCATATTCGACGGATGAAGCCGGGAATCCATGTCATCGTCCATCCGGAATGCAGCTGGGAGGTCGTCCAGCAAGCAGACTACGCCGGTTCGACAAAATACATTATTGAAACGATCCGCAATGCTCCACCCGGCACCCAGTGGGCGATTGGAACGGAAATGAATTTGGTGAACCGGCTGAAGCATGAACATCCAGACAAAGAAATTGTTTCTCTCAATCCATATATGTGCCCGTGTTTAACGATGAATCGAATTGATTTGCCGCATTTCGTCTGGGCGCTCGAATCGCTTGAGCAAGGAGCGATCGTCAATCGCATCACCGTTCCGAAAGACATCGCCGCAGAGGCAAAAGAGGCGCTCGACCGCATGCTTTCGCTTGTCTAGCTTTTTCCCTGGCTTGACGAGGAGGGATCCTCGTTCGGTCAGGGATTTTTTTATCATAAATCAACGATCATCGTCATACATTGTGTTGAAAGACGATAACGGGAAACAAGCATCGGTTCGATCGAGCGTAAACAGTCTCGGTTTAGGAGGGGAATGGAGTGAAAATCCATATTGTCCAAAAGGGCGACACCCTTTGGAAAATCGCCCAAAAATATGGAGTGGATTTTGAACAATTGAAAAAAATAAATGGGCATTTGAGCGACCCGAATATGATTATGCCTGGAATGAAAATCAAAGTGCCGACAGCAGGGGTGCCGGTCAAAAAAGAGACGAAGGCGCTTGTGTCACCCAAAAAAATGCACGTAAAAGAGCACCCGTACGCGGAGGCGAAACCGTTCGTCTCATTCCACATTGATACCGAGCTTGACACTGCTGTCGCCCCTGCTCCGGAAGGCGAGGCAGCGGTAAACGAACCGGCGGGTGAGGCGCCGAAAGCAGTGGTAAAGAAAACGCCCAAAGCAGTCGTAAAGGAAACACCGAAAGCGCCGGAGAAGAAGGCGGAGAATGTGCCAGTGAATGAAGCGCCAAACGTGCCGGTGAACGAAATGCCAAATGTATCAGTGAATGAAACGCCAAATGTGCCCATCAATGAAGCGCCAAAGGCCGTCGAGAAGGAAGCGCCAAAAGCGGCACCAAAAGCAGTGGTGAATGAAGCGCCGAACGTACCGGTGAACGAAACGCCGAATGCGCCCATCAATGAAGCGCCAAAGGCACCGGCGGGTGAGGCGCCGAAAGCGGCGATGAACGAAACGCCAAAGGCTGTCGAGAAAAAAGCGCCAAAAGCAACGGCACAAGAAGCACCAAAAACGCCGAAAGCGGAGGCAAAAGAAGGGGCAAAAGCGAAAGGCGCCTCTGTGCCGCCGCTTGTGCATACGATTCCGCCGGTGGCCCCGCCTCCTCAACTTTCGTTCGCTCAATCGCTGGCCAACGTGCCGCCGATTCCGCCGAAGCCGAGCAATATTTTGCCCAACATGATGAAAGAGGAGGACAATGAAAGCCCAGCTGAATGGAAAGGGGAACCGGCGGCTGAGAGCGAAGACGCGCCGCCGCTGCCGAACATTCCATACGTTCCTGTCGCCCCGCCGACGATCCCAATATTTGGCACTGACCAAGGATGTACGCCAGTGCCGCCAGTTTGGCCGGGGAGCGGTTTTTACGCGCCGCCGCTGCCGATCATGCCGACGTCCTATCCGCCATCGTCTGCGCCGTCGGCCGTTGGGAAAAGCGGTGAAAGTCCGGAAAACGGTTCGGCGCCGTTTCCCGGCATTCACGAAAGCAGCAGTGAATCATTAGAGCCGCCGTTTTCTGGGCCTGGGGTTGCCGCCCCGTTTGTCCCGTCCGCAGGGGGCGTTCTCCCGCCGCCCGGCGCTGCAACGCCAGTTTATGCGCCGCCTGCGGCGCACCCCTCGCCTGTCGGCTATCCGCCTTTTGGGTATGCACCGGCCTATGCGCCGCCCCCGTACTATTATGGAGGGTACGCCCTGCCGGCTCCATACGGATATGCGCCGCAGTCAGCGCCGCCGCTTCCGTGGCCAGGCGTCGTTTATCCGACAAGTCCAGCGGGATACTCGCCGCCATCCTACCCGCCATCATCCGCCCCGCCGGTCGCCGGCCCCCGTTTGTTTAGCGAACCGCCGGATGAGGAGAGCGGGCATGGCGAGGAACAATAACCAAGTGAAAAGAGACGCCGCCGGCCGTCTCTTTTTTCTTCTTGACCGCCAATATCGGCTTGTTATTCAACAAGTTGTGGCATTGAAACCGCATGTCTTAGCCATTGCCGCCCGGCAAGGAATGTTTGTCGCCAAAGCGTATCGCTTTCCTGTTGCGGCCGCGCGGCACGCCTGGCTTCTTGCCGTATTAAGGAAGACCGGTTTTTCCGCCGCGCCGGCCCCTATGCCGATCGGGCGCGGAGGAGTGGTTGAAGCCGGCGGATGCTATTGGCTGCTGACGGAATATGTAGCCGGAGCGCGTCCAATCTCGTTTGCCGCTTGGGCTGACGCCGCTGACGGACTTCATTTGCTCGAACGTTACCATACCATAACGGCAAACATCGCCAGCAGCAAGCAGGAGGCGATGGGGCTGCCGCGTGCGCAGCTGTATGACAAATGGCGGCGCCGCTATGAGGAGTTTTGCCGACATTTGCCTGTTGTTGAAACGATCATGGACAAAGAAGACATTTTATTTACGCTGCGCTGGGCGGATTACTGTCTATCAACGTGTCGCGAGCATGCTCCAGAGTTGACGGCGGATTCTGCTGCCATCATTCATGGTGATGTCGCCTCCCATAATTTTTTGCGCACCACAACCGGCCAGATGTACCTCATCGACTATGACGCGGCCGCTCTTGCCTCGCCCGGGCTTGACTATTGCCAATACGCCAATCGCCTCTTGCCGTATATCGGTTGGTCATATTCAACACTCGCCCGTTTCGCTCCGCTTCGCCGTTGGTTGGAAAAACGCTGGTTTTTGCATGCGCTCTTATTTCCGGCTGATGTGTTTCGCGAATGGCGGTCAGCCGCCGCGCGCCGCCGCCCTCTTGTGTTTGACCGCAAGCGGAGAGAACGGTTTGTCCGCCGCCTTTATGCTATGCTACAATGAGAAATGGAATCTTTGGAAAAGGAGTCGAGGGCGGATGCAAGAAAAAATTGACAAACTCGTGCAATGGTTGCGTGACCAAGTCTCATCAGCCGGTTTAAACGGGGCGGTCGTCGGCATCAGCGGCGGCATCGACTCGGCGGTTGTCGCCCATTTGATTAAGCGTGCCTTTCCGGACGATTCGCTGGGGCTGATTATGCCTTGCAAAAGCAATCCGAAAGATATGGAAGATGCGCTGAAAGTGGTGAAAAGCTGCGGCATCCGGCATTTGGTCATCGATTTGACCGAGGCGCACCGGACGTTGTTTGGCGCGGTCGAGGCCGAGCTGAAAGCCATCGGGGAATGGAGCGAAGAGCGCGCGCGCCTCGGCGATGCGAATACAAGGGCGCGTTTGCGCATGACGACGTTGTATGCGGTCGCCAACAATTACGGCTATCTCGTCGTCGGTACCGACAACGCTGCCGAATGGCATACGGGCTACTTTACGAAATACGGTGACGGTGGAGTCGATTTAGTGCCGCTCATTCACTTTACAAAAGGCGAAGTGCGCGAAATGGGCCGTCTGCTCGGCGTCCCGGAAGAAATTATCAAGAAAGCTCCAAGCGCCGGACTGTGGGAAGGGCAGACGGATGAAAGCGAAATGGGCACGACGTATGAAATGATCGATAAATATTTAAAAGGGGAAGATATTCCAGAACGCGATCGAAAAATTATTGAACGGCTTCATGAACGTTCGCATCATAAACGGCAGTTGGCGATTGCGCCGCCGAAGTTTTAGCTGTCATCTCGTTGGGTTGAACTGACAGCGATAAACCCCCCGCATTTGCCGCAAGCTAAACGTAAGGCTGGCTTCATGCCAGCCTTGGGCGAAGGAAACCAAGGGGGGTTTTCCATTGAGATACGCGGTCAGATGGATCGGCGCGTTGTCGGTCGCCGGATTGCTCGCCTCATGCACCAACTACCGGGCGAATGAGGAAGGGGCGCAGCGTTATCATGATGCGGCGAGACCGATCGGTTTTTACTCGACGGAGCGAGGCGACGATTTCCGCTATGGCCGATACGGGACGAATGCGCTCAATTATGACAACCGTTATATATGGGCGCGCCGCGGTCCGGTCACCGATTATTTGACGGACGGCGGCCGCCTCGGAGGACCAGCAGCGACCCGGTTTGACACGGACGTTCCGGCTCTTCCGCCCGACGTCGATTTCGGTGACAGTGATTACAACTACCATGGGCATTTGCACTCGCTAAACGTCGATCCGCACCCGTCGTACTACCGAAGCTATGCCGGCGGTTTGGCTGAGAAGCTCTCCCGCCGCGCCGCAGCGGTGAACGGAGTCGACGATGCCCGCGCGGTTGTGTATGGCGATCAGGCGCTCATCGCGATTGCCACAGACGCCCGCCATCCCAAGCGGCTTGAGAAGCGTGTCGAGCAAGCGGTCGCTCCGTACGCGGACGGCAAGCGGGTGCGCGTCACCTCGAATCCGAGCATGTACCACCGCATTCGCACGATTGACAACGCGCTTCGACGCGGGACTCCAATCAATATGGAAGAAATCCGCCGTGATTTGCGCACCATTTTTATCGATGGCACGATTCAAGAACGGCCGGAAAACACTCGGTGACAAACGAAAAAGGCGTCCCCAAAAAGCGGGGCGCCTTTTTTCATGGCTGCTCCTTCGCTGGAGCTTGGCTGACAATTTCCGCGTTTTTTGCTATAGTAATAGTCGGAACATTCCGTTGCGATGAGAGGAGAACTGTCGATGGCTGGACATTCGAAGTGGAAAAATATCCAACGGCGGAAAAATGCTCAAGATGCCAAACGCGGCAAACTGTTCATGAAACTGGCGAAGGAAATTTATGTGGCCGCCAAAAGCGGCGGAGGCGATCCAGCGTCCAATCCGAGCCTGCGCCTTGTCATTGAGAAGGCGAAAGCGGCCAACATGCCGAGCGAAAACATTGAACGGGCGATTAAAAAAGCAACTGGAACCCAAGAACATACCAACTATGAGGAAATTCGCTACGAAGGATATGGACCAGGCGGCGTTGCCGTCATGGTCGTTTGCCTGACGGATAATAAAAACCGCACCGCCGCCAACGTGCGTGCGGCGTTTTCGAAAAACGGCGGCAATTTAGGGGAAACGGGCTGCGTCTCCTATTTGTTCGAGCGCAAAGGGCTGCTCGTGATTGACCGCGAACAGCACAACGTTGATGAGGATGAATTGCTGCTGTTGGCCATTGAAGCGGGCGCCGAGGAGATGGAAACAACGGACGAATCGTTCGAAATTTATACAGCGCCCGAATCGTTTGAAACGGTGAAAGACGAGCTGGAACAGCAAGGATTCACGTTTGCCAGCGCGGAAATTACGATGATTCCGCAAACGTATACGACGCTTGAGGGCGACGATTTGAAAAAAATGCTGAAGTTGATCGATACGCTTGAAGATGATGATGACGTCCAAGAAGTGTACCATAATTTGGACGAATCGGTGCTTGAGGAGTAGCGACGTCCGTCGGCGAAGCCGGCGGATTTTTTTTGTACATACGTTCGAAGGTCGTGGAACATAATGGAATATGATGATCGAGCGCCGTTGGCTCGAATCCCCGCCCCACTTTTTGGATCGGCGGCAGCTTGCTTGGCAAAAAAGCTGATGGATCAAGGAATAAAATGGCGTCCGCTGGTGAAACTAGTGGCGTAAAGGAACCATCATCCGAGAAGAGAGGAACAAACGATGCGAATTCTTTCCCTCATACTGTGGATCGCCGCCATCGTGTTGCCGGTTCATTCGGCCTCCGCCGCACCGGTTAAGATGACGATTGTGCTCGAGCGGCAATACTTGGACGGAGAGATGAGCGAAGAGAAAGTCACCGAAACCGTCGATTCGATGACAGAAATATGGAAAAAATATCGCGGTTGGCAACTCGTGACGCTCGATGATCAGACGATCGTGTTTCGCAAAACAATCAACGACATTTCGCCGTTGTTAAAAACAAACGGCTACTTCGGAATTACGGACGATGGCACGTTGTCTATCTTCAACGGCAAACCGGGCCGGTCGAGCGAAATCATCCAGTCGTTTTTCCAAATCGACGTGCAAAAGCTCGAAAGCCGTCAGCAAGAAAAGCTGAAGAAAGGAATTCGCGTCCTCTCGAAAGAGCGGTATGAACAAGTGATCGAAATGTACCGCCATTTTGCGGTCGTCCAATAAACCAAGCGAAAGCCCGTGGTGCAAAGCGCATCGCGGGATTTCTTTTTGCTATAATGAAATCATATGATACAATGAAAGGACGAAAAAAGGAGAGGAGCATCCATTGATCGAGTTTATCCGTGGGTATGTCGATTACGTCTGCCCGGAATATATCGTCATCGACCATAACGGCATCGGCTACGAGATCTTTACGCCGAACCCGTTTGCGTTTCAGGAAAGCCGCGAGGCGGCGGTGACCGTCTATACATACGAATATGTACGCGAAGGTGTGCACGCCTTGTACGGGTTCCCAACGCGCGAGGAGCGCAACTTGTTCGCCAAGCTGCTGCAAGTGTCGGGCATCGGGCCGAAAGGCGGCCTCGCCATTTTGGCGGCCGGGCGTCCGGATGAACTGGCGCGGGCCATCGAGGAAGAAAACGAGGCGTTTTTATGCAAGTTTCCAGGCGTGGGCAAAAAGACGGCCCGGCAAATGATTTTGGATTTAAAAGGGAAGCTCGGGGCGCTTGCGGCGCCGGCGGCTGCACGTTCGGCCGCACCGCTTTCCGGTGCGCTCGCCGAGGCGGTGGCGGCGCTCAAGGCGCTCGGCTACGCTGAACGGGAGATCGAGAAAATCATTCCGGCGCTCCGCGAAGAAGCGATGTCGACGGAACAGTATGTGAAGCGGGCGCTGGCGCTGCTTTTGGGATAAACAGCGGCCAAAGGGAGGAATGACGGTGGAGGAACGGCTTGTATCCGGGGAGGTCTTAGGGGAAGAAACTGCGCTTGAACCGAGTTTGCGCCCGCAATATTTGCATGAATATATCGGGCAAGATAAGATCAAAGAAAACTTAAAAGTGTTCATTGAAGCGGCCAAGCTCCGCGAAGAGACGCTCGACCATGTGCTGCTGTACGGACCGCCGGGGCTTGGGAAAACGACGCTCGCCGTGATCATCGCCAATGAAATGGGCGTCAAGCTGCGAGCGACATCTGGACCGGCGCTCGAGCGGCCGGGAGATTTGGCGGCGCTTCTCACTTCGCTTGAGCCGGGGGATGTGCTCTTTATTGATGAGATCCACCGGCTGCCGCGGGCGGTGGAAGAGGTGCTCTATCCGGCGATGGAAGATTATTGCTTAGATATCACGATTGGCAAAGGGCCGGATGCGCGCACGCTTCGCCTCGACTTGCCGCCATTTACGCTCGTCGGGGCGACGACGAGAGCCGGGGCGCTGTCGGCGCCGCTTCGCGACCGGTTTGGTGTCATCAGCCGGCTCGAATACTATCACGTCGACCAACTCGCCCAAATCATTGAGCGGGCGGCGGCCATCTTGCAAATCGGCATCGAGCGCGAAGCGGCGCTTGAGCTTGCCCGTCGGGCGCGCGGCACGCCGCGCATCGCCAACCGTTTGCTGCGGCGCGTCCGCGATTTTGCGCAAGTGCGCGGAGAGGGGGGAATTACGCTGCCGCTTGCTGTCGAGGCGCTCGAGCGGCTGCAAGTCGACCGGCTCGGGCTCGACCAAATCGACCATAAGCTGCTTTCAGCGATGATTGAAAAATTCGCCGGCGGCCCGGTCGGGCTCGAAACGCTGGCGGCCGTCATCGGCGAAGAAGCACAAACGATTGAAGAAGTGTATGAGCCGTACTTGATGCAGATCGGTCTCTTGCAGCGTACGCCGCGCGGGCGCGTCGTCACGCCGGCTGCGTACACCCATTTAGGAATGGAGGTTCCGAAGCGGTGAACAGCTTGCCAAAGTTGATCATGACGATCGGCGTTGTGCTCATCATTGTCGGGTTTGTCATGCAGTTTGTCAAACTCGGCCGCTTGCCGGGGGATATCGTCATCCGCAAAGGGAATATGACGTTTTATTTTCCCGTTGTGACATCCATCTTGCTGAGCGTTGTGTTATCGTTGATTTTTTACGTGCTCGGACGATTTCGCTGAAGGAAGGAGAACTGCATGAAAGTCGATTTGTTTGATTTTCATTTGCCGGAAGAGTTGATTGCGCAAACGCCGCTTCCAGACCGGGCGGCATCAAGGCTCATGGTGCTCGATAAACGAACGGGCGCCATTCGCCATGAAACGTTTCGCAACATTATTTCGTACTTGAATCCGGGCGACTGCCTCGTTTTAAACGATACGCGCGTCATGCCGGCGCGGCTTTACGGCGAAAAAGAGGAAACGGGCGGAACGGTCGAAGTGCTGCTGTTAAAGCAATTGGACGGCGACCGTTGGGAGACGCTCGTCAAGCCGGGAAAACGAGTCAAGCCAGGAACGAAACTCACCTTTGGCGAGGGGAAGCTTGAAGCCGTCTGCCTCGATACGCTGGAACACGGCGGGCGAGTGCTTGAGTTTTCGTATGACGGCCTGTTTTATGAAGTATTGGCCGAACTTGGGGAGATGCCGCTGCCCCCGTACATTAAAGAAAAGCTTGACGACCCGGAACGGTATCAGACGGTGTACGCCCGTGAAATTGGTTCGGCAGCGGCGCCAACCGCCGGTTTGCATTTCACCGAAGAGCTGCTTGACGCCATTCGCGAAAAAGGGGTGCATATCGTCTTCATCACCCTTCATGTCGGGCTTGGCACGTTTCGGCCAGTGCAAGTGGACGAAGTCGAGAAGCACGATATGCACGCCGAATTTTATCAAATGAGCGAGGAAACGGCTGAAACGTTAAACCGCGTCCGGGAGCAGGGCGGCCGCATCATCGCCGTCGGCACGACGTCGACACGGACGCTCGAGACGATCGCCGGCAAACATAACGGCCGATTTGTTGCAGAAAGCGGCTGGACCGACATTTTCATCTATCCGGGCTATGAGTTCAAAGGGATTGATGGGCTGGTGACGAACTTCCACCTGCCGAAATCGACGCTCATCATGCTCGTGAGTGCGCTCGCCGGGCGCGAAAATATTTTGCACGCGTATCAAGTAGCGGTCAAAGAGCGATACCGCTTTTTCAGCTTCGGTGATGCGATGCTCATCATTTGAGAAAGGAGACGAGCACGTTGACGACACCGATTCGCTTTGAACTGATCAAAACGTGCCGGCAGACGGGCGCGCGCCTTGGCATCCTCCATACGCCGCACGGCTCGTTTGAAACGCCGATGTTTATGCCGGTTGGGACGCTCGCCACGGTCAAGACGCTGTCGCCGGAAGAGCTGAAGACAATGGGGGCCGGCGTCATTTTAAGCAACACCTATCATCTTTGGCTGCGCCCGGGGCATGACATTGTCGCGGAAGCGGGCGGGTTGCATGCGTTTATGAATTGGGATCGCGGCATTTTGACGGATTCCGGCGGCTTCCAAGTGTTCAGCCTCAGTGAATTCCGCCGCATCGAGGAAGAAGGCGTCTATTTCCGCAACCATTTAAACGGCGATAAGCTGTTTTTATCGCCGGAAAAAGCAGTCGAGATTCAAAATGCGCTTGGCGCCGACATCATCATGGCGTTTGATGAGTGCCCGCCGTATCCAGCGACGTATAAATACATGAAACAGTCCATCGAGCGGACGAGCCGTTGGGCGGAGCGCTGCTTGAAGGCGCACCGCCGCCCGAATGAGCAAGGGCTGTTTGGCATCGTCCAAGGCGGTGAATATGAAGATTTGCGCCGGCAAAGCGCCCGCGATTTAGTGTCGCTCGATTTCCCGGGCTATGCGGTCGGCGGGTTGTCGGTCGGCGAGCCGAAGGAGGTCATGAATCGGGTGCTTGAGTTTACGACGCCGCTTCTGCCGGCGGACAAGCCCCGCTATTTAATGGGCGTCGGTTCGCCGGATTCGCTCATCGACGGAGCGATCCGCGGCATCGACATGTTCGACTGCGTATTGCCGACGCGCATCGGCCGCAACGGGACGGTGATGACGAGCGAAGGACGGGTGGTGATCAAAAATGCCCAGTACGCTCGCGACTTCTCGCCGCTCGATCCGAACTGCGACTGCTACACGTGCCGGAACTATACGCGCGCGTACATCCGCCATCTCATCAAATGTGATGAAACATTTGGCATCCGCCTCACGTCTTACCATAACGTCTATTTTTTGATAAAATTGATGGAGCAGGTGAGACAAGCGATCCGCGAAGATCGACTCGCCGATTTCCGTGAGGAATTTTTCGAACGCTACGGCTTCAACAAGCCGAATGCAAAAAACTTTTGACGACCGGAAAGGAGGGGGATTGCATGAACGCAGCGATCGCCAATTTGTTGCCGATTGTGCTGTTTTTTGTGATTTTCTACTTTTTGCTCATTCGCCCGCAACAAAAACGGCAACGCGCCATCCAGCAAATGCAGGCGAATTTGAAAAAAGGCGATAAAATCATCACGATCGGTGGATTGCACGGCATCATCGACTCGGTCGATGAGGACAAAATCATCGTTCGCGCCGGCGACGGCACGCGACTGACGTTCGACCGCTCCGCGGTGAGAGAAGTGGTGGCGGAAAGCAAGGCGTAGCGAAAGCGCGGCCATCGGCGTCTAAGCTTGAGCGCCGATTTGAACGGTGGTGTGAAAAGCGCGAGCGAGACGCAATCTCGTTTCTTACCATCGTGCTCTCCATCACAAAAGGTGTCCCGTTTGCTTTGAGGACACCTTTTGCTTTTGCGCTGGTTTGTCGCTTTTACGTCCGTTCATGGCGCGACGATGACAAATTGACCCCGACGATGCCGCCTAAGGAAGCAGCGGCGAAAAAGGCAAGGTGGTACAGCCATTGTTCGACGGTAAACGATTTTTCCATGCCAAGAAATTGAAACAAAAAGATGATCGCCGTAAATAAGAGGCCGGTCAGCCCGCCGGCGAGCCATCCTTTTTCTTGGCTTTTTCCGCCGGCGACAACGCCGCCGATAAACAGCGAGACAACCGAGGCGGCAAACACGATCCAGGTGAGCGACGATTCGTGAATGTCCGTCCATTTGAGCAACAACGAAAAAATGAAGCTGACGAGCGCCGCCAACACAAAAACTGTGGCGATTCCATACACCAGTGCGCTGCCAAGCCGTGACACCGCGATCCCTCCTTGGCCCAAACGCTTTTTACCACAATATATTCACCGCCGGACAGGTTTAGACGTTTATTTTCGCTTGTTTTTGCCGGCCAGCCAGTGCAGCCCCGGAAGGTAGACGAGCTCTTCGCGCCGGATGAGCCGGAACAGAACGAGGCAGGCGGCATATAGGGCGGCTGTCGCGGCCATGGCAAGTAGCGTCCAAAGCGGTGCGGGCACCGCCAAAAGCGGATGGCGGGAGAGCGCATAGCCGATTGCGCCCGCAGCGATGATGGCGCCAAGCGCTTTGATGTACTCGCGCGCATCGATGGAAAAAGACACCACCTTGACGACCGTGGCAAAGTGAAGCAACGTCACAAGAACGGTGCTGACTGCAGTCGCCAGCGCCGCGCCCATAATGCCCAAACTTGGACGGGAAGCAAGGACGAAGATGCACACGAGCTTCACCACTGCTCCGATCAAGCTGTTCGTCATGGCGGCGTTCGCCAAGTCCAGTCCTTGCAAGACCGCCTGCAGCGGGCCTTGGAAATAATACAATAAGAAAAACGGCGCCATCACTTGAATAAAGATCGCGGCTTCACTTGTGCNTCGCCTTGATCGAAAACGTTGCCGAAAAGAGCTTCACCACTGCTCCGATCAAGCTGTTCGTCATGGCGGCGTTCGCCAAGTCCAGTCCTTGCAAGACCGCCTGCAGCGGGCCTTGGAAATAATACAATAAGAAAAACGGCGCCATCACTTGAATAAAGATCGCGGCTTCACTTGTGCCGTACATCCAGCGCATGAGCGGCTCGGCGAACAAGTAAAGAACGACGGTGGAAAGGCCGCCGGTGACAAGCGACAAGCGCATCGCCTGGGCGATCCGGTATTCGACCAAAAGCAGCTTGCGTTGCGCCATGGCTTCGCTGATGGCCGGCACCAGGGCGGTCGAAAGCGCGTACGTAATAAACGACGGCAACGTCAACAACGGCAGCGCGTAGCCGACAAGCTGTCCGTATTGCCTTGTGGCAGTGGAGGCGGCGATGCCGGCCAATGCCAAGCTGTTGGCGACGACGATTGGCTCAAAAAACCAAGAAAGCGAGCCGATCAAACGGCCGCCGGTCGTCGGCAAGGCAATGCGCATGAGGCGGACGAACGTCTCTTTGCCGGCTTGGACGTAGTGAAAAAACTTTGTCCGCAGGCGAATCGATTTTTTAACCTTAAATAAAAACAGCAAATACAATAATGCTGCCAGCTCGCCGAGAACGGAAGACGCCATGGCGCCGGCGGCGGCATACTCGACGCCGTACGGCAAAAGCGGCTGTGTGCATAAGGCGATCAAGCTGATGCGGACGATTTGTTCCATCAAGAGCGAGTAGGCGTACGGTTTCATTTGCTGGCGTCCTTGAAAGTAGCCGCGCAGCACCGAAGAGATGGCGACGATCGGCACAATTGGAGCGATGGCAAGAAGCGGATAGTACGTGCGCGGGTCGGTGAACATCGTCCGGGAGAGCCATGGCGCAGCAGCGATCAACGCCGGCAGAAGCACGATGCTTAGCGCGCCGGTGGTGGCCAGCGACACGACGAGAATTTGTTTCACCCGCTGCCGGTCGCCGGCCGCCTCTGCTTCGGCGACGAGTTTGGAAATGGCGACCGGCAGCCCGATCTGCGTCGCGGTAATCGCTAAAACGAGCGTCGGCACGGCCATCATGTACAGCCCGACTCCTTCATCGCCGATCATGCGGGCGACGACAATTCGGTTGATGAAGCCGAGAATTTTTGTAATAAAGCCAGCGGCGATTAAAATGACCGTACCTTGTAAAAATTTAGACATTTTCTCCCCCTGCCTTCTCAAATGCCTCCGTCTTTTATACAATATATGCAAGGCCCATGGCCAAGCATGACAAGATTGGCAGGCGGCAATGGATACAAGGGGGTATGGGGGATGGATGAAAACCGGAAGCTGCGCGAACAGCTCATGCCGGCGCTCGAGTCGAAGTGCGATGAGTTTCGTCTTCTCGGCTATACGCAAGTGACGATGGACGGGCTGTGGGAATGTTTATGTTCCCGCAAGTGGAAGCATCGGCCGGCGGAAAAAAAACTGCATGAGTTGGTCAGCGACATTTTCTCTCTTTCGCCGAGCGAGTATATGATGTTTTTGACGATGCGTTCGTATAAGCAGCAGGCGGCCGGCGATGATGAGTTGGAGCGGGTTTTAAAGGAATTGTTATAGTGGAAAATTGACACTTGCCGGCTGCTGTTTCATAATGGAAGGCGAGGCCAATGTTTTGCTTGGCGCTGCGGCGGACGGCGCCGAGGCAAGTTGAAGGAGGATCTTAAGGAGAATGGTAAAACGAAGCCGCATCGTCGCCTTTTTTCTGCTCCTGCTTTTGTTCGCCGGAGTGATGGGGCCGACGATTCAAGGAATTGTACATAACATCAAACTGGGCCTTGACTTGCAAGGCGGTTTTGAAGTGCTGTATGAAGTGAAGCCGGCCAAAAAAGGCGATAAGATTGACCAAGAGACGCTGCAAAGCACCGTCAGCGCGCTGAATAAACGGATCAACGTCCTTGGCGTCAGCGAGCCGCGCGTTGACATCGAGGGAGGAAACCGCATCCGCGTCCAGCTCGCCGGGGTGAAAGACCAAAATGAGGCGCGCGAAATTTTGTCCACGCAGGCGAAATTGACGTTCCGCGATGTCAATGACAACGTGCTTATGGACGGAAGCGACCTCGTCCAAGGCGGAGCGAAGCTGTCGTTTGATGAAAACGGCCGGCCGAGCGTCGCTCTGAAATTGAAAGACGCCGACAAGTTCCGCCAGGTGACGGAAAAAGTATATAAAATGGGGCCGCCAAACAACATTTTAGTCATTTGGCTCGATTTTAAAGAAGGGGTGGACTCCTACCGGAAAGAAGCGGGCAAAGCTGATCCGAAATTTATTTCCGCCGCTTCAGTCAACCAAGTGTTCAATCAGACGGATGTGTCGATCGTCGGCAATTTTACGGTCAAAGAAGCGCAACAGCTGGCCGATTTGCTCAATGCCGGCGCGCTGCCGGTCGAGCTGCATGAAATTTACTCCACGTCCGTCGGCGCTCAGTTTGGGAAAAACGCCCTGCAAAAAACGGTGTTGGCCGGCATCATCGGTGTGGCGGCGATCTTCTTGTTCATGATTTGGTTTTACCGGCTTCCCGGGATCATCGCCGTCATTACGCTGTCGGTATACATTTATTTGATTTTGCTTTTGTTTGATTGGATGAACGTCGTTATGACGCTGCCGGGCATTGCCGCCCTGATTTTGGGGGTTGGGATGGCGGTCGATGCCAACATTATTACGTACGAACGGATCAAAGAGGAGCTGAAGCTCGGCAAGTCGATGCTGTCGGCGTTCCGTGCTGGCAACCGCGGGTCGTTTGCGACGATTTTTGACGCCAACCTTACGACGATCATCGCCGGCGCTGTTCTTTTTATTTACGGGACAAGCTCGGTGAAAGGGTTTGCGACGACGCTCATCATCAGCATCGTCGTCAGCTTTCTCACCGCCGTTTACGGCACGCGGCTGTTGCTCGGACTGCTTGTGTCAAGCCGCTGGCTCGATAAAAAGCCGGAGTGGTTTGGCGTCAAAAAGTCGGAAATCTTAAACATTGCCGAAACGACCGAGGAAACGGAAGTGCCGACGAAGTTTGACCGCTGGGATTTTGTCAAACATAGCAAAAAGTTTTTCATTTTCTCTGGCGCATTGACGATCGCCGGCGTCATCTCGTTGTTTGCCCTGGGGCTGAATCTTGGCATTGACTTCACGAGCGGAACGCGCGTTGAGGTGACGAGCAGCCAGCCGATCGATGCTAAAGAGTTGAGCGGCTATTTCGAGCGGCTCGGCTACAAGCCGGAAGATGTCGTCCTGTCCGGCACGGATGGGAAAACAGGCGTCGTCCGCTTGATTGGCGTGCTCGATAAGCAAGAAATTGCCAAGCTGAAAAATGAATTGAAGCAAGCGTATGGCAACGAACCAAACATCAGCACCGTCTCTCCGGTCGTCGGCAAGCAGCTGGCTCGCAACGCGCTCATTGCTGTGTTTATTTCATCCATCGGCATCATTCTTTACGTGACGATTCGCTTTGAGTGGCGAATGGCGCTCGCAGCCATTGTCGCCTTATTGCACGATGCGTTTTTTATCATTACCGTGTTCAGCTTGACGCGTCTTGAAGTCGATTTGACATTCATCGCCGCGGTGCTGACGATCATCGGGTACTCGATCAACGATACGATCGTCACGTTTGACCGCATCCGGGATTTGATGAAAAAGCGGAAAGTGAAAACGGTCGACGACTTGAAGCATATCGTCAA
This sequence comes from Geobacillus thermopakistaniensis, assembly GCF_000498995.1. Classification (NCBI taxonomy): domain Bacteria; kingdom Bacillati; phylum Bacillota; class Bacilli; order Caryophanales; family Anoxybacillaceae; genus Geobacillus; species Geobacillus thermopakistaniensis. The sequence continues at coordinate 3,311 of NZ_AYSF01000036.1, read as the reverse complement.
CCGGGCGTTGCAGCAAACATTTACGCGCTCGGTCAATACCGTCTTGACCGTCTTGTTTACGGTCATCGCGTTGCTCATCTTTGGCAGCGAAGCGATCCGCAATTTCAACCTCGCCTTGCTCGTTGGACTTGTGTGCGGCGTCTATTCGTCGCTTTGCATCGCTTCTCAGCTTTGGGTCGTTTGGAAAGGACAGGAGCTCAAAAAAGGGAAAGGAGCCAAAAAAGCGGCGGCCGAGGCCGAACCGCAAGTGTAACAGCGCGCCGGAAAAGCGAATGTGCTTTTCCGGCGCCTTTTTGTTCGGTGCAATGCTTAGGGCGGAAAATGGATACACTAACCGTCAGATGCAACATAGGCAGCGCGTGAGGCTGCTGAATGCAAAGGTGGGGGAGATGGCCATGGAACACGAACAGCGGTTCAGGCAGGCGAAAACGGCAGCGATCGTCGGGATCGCTGGAAATATGGCGCTTGCTGCTGTCAAGGCGGCGGTCGGCGTGTGGAGCCAAAGCCAAGCGTTGATCGCTGATGCCGCCCATTCAGCGTCCGATGTTGCCGGCTCGTTCGCCGTTTGGGTCGGACTGCGGGCCGCTGCGCGCCCGCCGGATGAGGATCATCCGTACGGGCATGGGAAAGCGGAATCAATCGCCGCCATTATTGTGGCGGTTCTTCTATTTCTCGTTGGGATCGAGATCGGGCGCTCGGCGTTTCTGTCATTTTTCGCCCCACTGTCGCCGCCCGGGGCGGCCGCCATTTACGTCTTGTTGTTGTCGATTGCTGTCAAAGAAGCGATGTTTCGCTATAAATACCGGCTCGGGAAAAAGCTAAACAGCGATGCGCTGATCATCAACGCCTATGAGCACCGATCGGATGTGTTTTCGTCGTTTGCTGCGCTCATCGGCGTCGGCGCCGCCATTGTCGGTGGAAAATGGGAGATTGACTGGTTTGTATACGCCGACCCGCTCGCCGGATTGTTCGTCTCGCTGCTTGTTCTGAAAATGGCATGGGACCTTGGCCGACAGTCGGTCCATACGGCGATCGACCATGTGCTTCACGAGGAAGAGGCCGGCTATTTGCGCGAGGCGGTCTTGTCCATTCCCGATGTGCGGCAAATCAATGAGCTGCATGCGCGCGAGCACGGCCATTACGTCATCGTCGATTTGAAAATCGCCGTCGATCCGCAATTGACGGTCGAAGAGGGGCACCGGATCGGAAAGAAAGTGAAAGAAAAACTGCTGACGCTGCCGCGCGTCCGCAATGTCATGGTTCACATCAACCCGTACAACCCGGAAAAAAAACCGTAATGTCGTTGCCTGCCCTTTTCTCCTTTTTGTATAATAAGGAGAGTTGAGGTGGGAGACATGTTGAAAGCGAAAACGCGTTGGGAGGTGGAGCGCCTCGATGAGCAGGCGGTGAGGCGGCTGGCTGAGGAAGCCGGCGTCACGCCCTTATTGGCGAGGCTTCTCGTCCGCCGCGGGGTGCGGACGGCCTCGGAGGCGGCGGCGTTTCTCAATCCGCTTGAGCAACCGTTTCATGATCCGTTTTTGCTTGATGGGATGGAGCGAGCGATTCAGCGTCTAAAGCGGGCGATCGACGCGGGTGAACGCGTGTTGGTATACGGCGATTACGATGCCGATGGCGTTTGCAGCACGTCGGTGATGGTGAGTGCTCTCAAGGAGGCGGGGGCGTCGGTCGAGTTCTACATTCCGAACCGATTTACGGAAGGATACGGGCCGAACATGGCGGCGTTTCGCTCCGCAAAAGAGCGCGGCGTTTCCGTCATTGTGACCGTCGACAATGGGATTGCGGCGGTCAAGGAAATTGCGGCCGCCAACGAGTGGGGGATGGATGTCATCGTAACGGATCACCACGAGCCAGGTCCGGTGTTGCCGGAGGCGCATGCGATCATTCATCCGATTTTCGGCTTGTTTTTCCTGAACTGTTANAAAAAATGTTCCAAAATGGGGCCGAAAAATCGGCACGATCGCTGATTTGGTTCCGCTTGTTGGGGAAAACCGCCTCTTTGTTGCACACGGGCTTGAAGCGTTGCGAGCGACGGAGCGCATCGGGCTGCGCGCTCTTTTTCGGCAATGCCGCATTGATGCGGCGGCCATCAACGAACAGACGGTCGGATTTGTCATCGCTCCGCGCTTGAACGCGGCGGGGCGCCTCGGCGGCGCCGATCCGGCAGTGGCGCTCTTAATGACGGACGATGAGAACGAAGCGGTGCAGCTGGCGGCGGAGATGGACGAGTTAAACCGCGAACGTCAGCAGCTTGTGGCACAAATCGCTGAAGAAGCGGCGGACATGGTGCGCCGCCAATTTCCTCCTGAGGAACATCGCGTCTTGGTTGTGGCAGGCGAAGGATGGAATGCCGGAGTGGTGGGCATTGTCGCTTCTAAGCTTGTCGAGCAGTTTTACCGCCCGGCGGTCGTGCTTTCAATCGACCGGGAAAAAGGGATCGCCAAAGGGTCAGCCCGCAGCATTCATGGGTTTGACTTATTCGCCAGCCTGTCGCAATGCCGCGACCTGTTGCCGCACTTTGGCGGCCACCCGATGGCGGCGGGGATGACATTGTCGCTTGATGATGTCGAAGAATTACGGCAACGGCTGAACGACATCGCCGCCGAAACGTTGTCTGAGGACGATTTTACGCCGCCGACGTTCATTGATGCTTCCTGTTCGATTGCTGAGTTGACGCTGTCGGCCGCCCGCAGCCTTGAGCGGTTCGCTCCGTTTGGCGTCGGCAATCCGCGGCCGCTTGTTCTCATTGAAGGGGCGTCCGTTGAAACCATGCGGCGCGTCGGGGCGAACGGAGCCCATATGAAAGCCGTCTTTTCCCAAGACGGGGCCGCGATCGATGCCATCGGCTTCGGCCTTGGGCCGTTATGCGAAGAAATCGCTCCGGATGCGCGCATTTCGGCGGTCGGGGAGCTGTCGGTGAACGAATGGAACGGGTTCGCCAAGCCGCAGCTGTCGTTGTGTGATCTGGCGGTCAGCGACTGCCAGCTGTTTGACGTCCGCGGCTGCCGCGACGTCCGTCCACTTCTTGAGCGGCTGCCAAAAGAGAAGCGGCTAGTCGTCTCCTTTCGCTGTGAAACTGGGCAGCGCCCGGACGTGGCGCCATTTCGCGGGGAGCTTCATTGCGTGCTTTTCGGCGCCATTTTGGGAAACTAATGAATCAAAAGCGGGGGCTCCGACAATGGAGTTCCCGTTTTTGATTTGTCGCCCCGCTTTAGAGAGTTAGAGAAAAACCGCATTTTCTTTAAAATGGTTGATTCATGAACGCGTGGAAGATCGGAAGAGCGTCGTGTAGG
>NZ_AYSF01000035.1:0-76756 GCF_000498995.1 Geobacillus thermopakistaniensis | reverse complement strand
TTCCCCTTTCGTTGAATAAATTGATGATCTCGGGCCATATGTTCAAGTTCTTCGCACGATAACACGCTTCTTAATCCGTCTAAAAAACAATGCCATTCTTCTTGGAGAGATAAGGACGTCTTCAAAAAAACCACCCTTTCTAAGACATTATGAGGTCTTCAAAAGGATGGTCAAATGAGGCATATATTTATTCCTGTTTTCTTAACTTGATGGCTATGGAGGGTGTCCCAAAAGGATCGGGACACCCTCTTTCGTCTCTATATATACGCACTGACTGCTTCTTCTGTACTATATTTTGTGCCTATCCTGAAGACAGACGGCCTTTTGGGTCAGCTCCATGAAAGCGAGCCGTTTTCTTAATATTGAATGATTCTGAAAAAAATGGTATCCTGTAATCGCCACAAGGAGGTGAATCCATGCCGACCATCACGCTAAGGCTGGAGCTGCACAACCCAACGAAAGTGAAACAGGGCATGTATGAACGGATGACAGAAGTGAATACCGCGTTTGCGAATTGGCTGTTGAATCATCCCGAGCTGAATCAAGCGACGAGCAAAATTTNCAGACGATTCGAGAAGTGAAGTCCCAAAAGAAAAACCAGAAAACAAAGAAGTTTCGAACATTATGGTGTTGCTTTAACAATCAAAACGTAAAGGTGGAAAAAAAAGGAGCGTTCTACACGGTTTCCTTCCCCACACTCGAGAAGCGAATCGGCGTGCCGGTCGTCACGCGCCCCTATCAAGAAGCGTGGCTGAATCGGCTGCTTAACGGAACCGCCAAACAAGGGGCCGCCAAGCTCTACAAAAAGAGAAAGAAATGGTACTTGGCGATCGCGATCACCTTTGACGTGGAGCCGCGACACGAAACAAAGGTGATGGGGGTTGACCTTGGGCTTCGCTATATCGCCGTTGCCAGCGTGGGAACGAAATCGTTGTTTTTTAAAGGGAACGAATGCGCCTTCATTCGCCGACGCTATGCGGCTTTGCGGCGAACGTTGGGCAAAGCCAAAAAGCTCCATATGATTCGTAAAATCGGGCGTAAAGAATCCCGTTGGATGAAGGATGTCAACCACAAAATCAGCCGTCAAATCGTCAACTTTGCGCTCGCCAACGGTGTTGGCGTGATTCGGATGGAAGATTTGACGGGCATTCGGAAACGGGCAGCATCGCCCAAAGAAGCGGGGCGAAGCCTTCATTCATGGGCGTTTCATCAACTGCAAATGATGATTGCCTATAAAGCCGAAATGGCGGGCATTCGCGTTGAGTGGGTGAATCCAACCTACACAAGCCAAACGTGTAAATGTGGTTATCGAGAGAAAGCGAACCGAAACGGCATCCGCTTCCGATGCCAAAAGTGCGGATACACCCTCCACGCCGACTTNACGTGTAAATGTGGTTATCGAGAGAAAGCGAACCGAAACGGCATCCGCTTCCGATGCCAAAAGTGCGGATACACCCTCCACGCCGACTTAAATGGCGCCATCAACATCGCCAAAGCGATTTCGGGCTTCGCCGCCTAACCTAGCGCACTGGTCACAGGTGCGCCGCCCATTGGGGTACATCTTAACCCGATGGGACGGGGTGATGGCACACCCCTGAACTTGGGCGTTGTCCGAACCAGAAATGGATGAGGACGCGAACGACCCAAGAATCCCACGCCTTTAGGCGTGTGGAGTGTCAATATTGGGTGAACTAACTAAGAAGTGCGATGATAGATAATCCAGCAACAATCCAGTCTGCTATGGACGCATTTCAAAGCTAAGATTCTGCTTAAGCTGTGGGAGCGGAGGAGGATGAAGTGCGCATAGGCATCCCGTTGGTTTTAATCCTTGTAATTGCTTTTTTTCAGGATGTCAGCAGCAACAGACTGTGCCAGGGTATCAAGACATCCCGCTGCATCCACAAGCGAGTGACATTCGTTCGGTGGATGAACGGGTGGAGTTTGTTGTTGCGTCTTCTTCGGCGGAGGAAGTGGCTGACTATTATCTTGACGAATTGGAGAAACGTCAATGGACTCAAGTTGACAGGTGGGGGTCAGCTTTCGTGTATGAGAAGAAGGGAAGGCAGATTTTGCTGGTCGTTACGGATGTGAAAAATCACGCGAAAGTGTCTGTCAGTCCGTTCCACCCGAATTGATCAAGACGTCAAACCGTTGCGAACAACCACTTTTGCCGCATCGAAGTCGGGAAGCCGCTTGCCAATGCGGTCGATGTGAGCCGGCAATATTGAAGGAAAAAGATGTCTCCAAAACACAATGGGACGCCTCTTTTCTATGGCATCATTGTGAAAGGAAGAAGGAATGTTAGAAATCCTGTTGAAATTTACAGAAAAAGCCGTCTGAAAGCCCACGGTTTCAATCGTGGGATGAAAGACGGCATTGCTCGGCAATCCCTTAAGAGGATGGCTTCGAGCCACCATTTTTCTCTTTAGGTGTGGAATCTTAAAAGAAAAGGGGGCGAAGCCATGCCCACGATCACACTCAGGCTGGGGAGGCACAACCCAGCGAAGAGTGTCGTCTGGTTCGATAGAGCGGGCCAACTGCTTCGCTTGGACGGCGATGTCGTTCGGATAGAGAATGCGGTTCGTTTTGAGCATGGCGATGACGTGAAATCCTTTTTTATATAGATGCAACGAAAGCGTTTAACATATCCTTAACGGAAAAGCGGCTTGTCTATTTTTGACTGTCGAAGGCAAGCCTGTAGCTTGCCTTCGTCACGCCTTAGCGTGACGGAAGACCGAACAACGACCCGCTTCACAGACCCATACATGGGTCTGGAAGCGGCGTTGTTCGGTCACCCGACAGTCGATCCAATGACCGGTAAAAGCTATAAATGTTAAAGCTTTAAATTGCATCTATATAGACAAGCTTTCACGAGCGCCTGCGATGGATACTACGAGTCCATCAGCACATAAACGGGACGGCGTACATCCCATTTTGTTTCGATGTCAATTTATGTTGGCGAATTTGCTCATCTACAGTTAATTAGTGAGAAAAAGACAGTAATCACGAACATGGATCGGTTAATGGTTTTTTGAAACAGCACTTGGGTTGCGGCGATTATACGGGGTGTGCAACAACATTTGTTTAATCGCTTGATCAGGTTCGATTTCTTTGAATCATTTCGAAAAAAGAAATGTATAAGATTATGATGATGTTTTATGAAAAAAGGGGTGTTGCAACAGCAACAAGAAAAAGGCATGACTAATCCAAATCATTATAAGGTAGGTGGCATTTTACTTTTATGAAACTTAGATTTTCTGAAAAAAGTGGAATATTCATGAAGGTTCTCTTGTTAGTTATTTCATGGTTTATTATTTTATTCAGCTTGATGATTCAAAATTCTGATGCGTTCATTTATTGGTTTAATCCAAGCGTAGTATCAATTAGTGATGAAAGGTATTTTTATACTTTAGTTCCTACCTTTCTCAATATCCTACTTTTATTTTTCCAAATTAAGTTTTTGGGGGTTAGAGAGAGAAAAACAACTATCCACAAAATCTTGTTTGTTACGCTTATCATTAATAGTATATTGTTTTTATATTATGTTATTTACCAATTTTTCTGGTAAATCGAAAATTATTGGCGCGTTAACACAACATGTACATGGTAAGCGAGGTGTTTTCTTAATCCGTCAATCATGTATGATTTGCTGATTTTTTTCTATGGGTGCAAGTAAGACATGATCTGAGATAGTCAAGTACAACTTTTGGTGAATAGCCAAATTATTCATTGAATAACAGTATGAGTAACATCATTACCCGACTTTGCAATATTTCTCCAACGCTCTGAACGAAGTCTTTCAACGTTTGATGGATCGCATTGAAGCGAAGGTTGGCTTGCTCTAACTTGAATATGTGAAAAACAAAGGAGTGGATTGTGTGAAGATCTTTAAGTATTTGCTTGTCGTTCCAATCGTTTTTTTGTTATTTTTTAATTATTTCAATATTTATGTAGCTAATGCTAAGCAATTAAATTATAATTACCAATATATTGAAAGAATCATAAAAGATTATATGGATCGACAATATTCTTCGCTACAAGATTCTAAAGTGAGTAATTTTGATGATATAGTAGCTGATAAATATTTATTAGACATTTTAAAGGAAACAATTCAATACAAAATCGATTTTTATAGTGAAATCAACAAAAAAGTACTAGGCTATAAATTAAGCATATCAAATATTGAGACTAAACTTGAGAATGGGAGAATTGTGGCGCATATCTTATCAAATACAGAGCTTACTTTTCAAAAAGATGAATTTGAACCATATACTTATCTTGAAGAAATAGAACATATCATAGTCATAGAAAATATCAAAGATGCTTGGAAAATCACTAAGGATATCTATGATGAACTTGGCGCTCCCAACGAGTCTGCCATTAATGACCTAAACTATAATAAGAATTTTTATGATATGTTCAAGAAGAACAAAATTCCTGTAAAAGAAAAAGCTAAACTCTCAAAAAAGCTACAAGACTCAATATCTCAATATTCTGTAGATGAAACGCAAAATAGAACAAGTTTAGCGTCGACTCAAATGTTTTATTCGACAGCTATCGAATCGACATCTCTCGACAAAGCTGTTGAGTATGCTAGAAAATGGGCCTTATCCTACAATCCGGAATATAAAAAGTATGATAATGATTGTACAAATTTTGTTTCACAGATCTTATACGCTGCTGGATTCAAAACAGATTCTACATGGAAACCTTATACGAACGCTTGGATACAAGTAGAGGCATTTCATGATTATCTTGTTGACAAAAAAGGTTTCAACAGTTATGAGTATAGTTCAGGAGATGAGGCTGGCAATGCGGCTAATAATGCAACAGTTGGTGATGTAATACAGTTCTATAATATCACAAAACTTCGATATTCTCACACCGTATATGCAACTAAGAGGGTATGGAGATCAGAGCGAGGAACTTATGACATTCTTTATTGTGGACATTCAAGTGCAAGACTTGATTATAGTTTAATTGATGCATTTGAGTCAAGCAGTTATTATACAAGATTAAGAGTGATTAAGATTTATTATGGACCACTTATTGCATAAGACAGGGTAGCGTCAAAAGTTTGATGAAAACTCCACACATGCCATCCCATGGAGCATCGTGAGGCATCCTGGGAGCCGGATTCGCCCTTGACCAACACCCGCCAAAGGTGAGAAAGCGTCGTCAAGGGCGACGGGGACAAAAAAGAGGGCATAGGAAAGCCGCCCTTGCCCTTGCCGCATTTTCCCCTTGGCGGTGTTCGGTTGGTCAAGGGTTCGCTTCGCCGAATCCGGCAGGAGTTCTGTTCAACGGGCTCCAGCGAACAAAAAAGTCAGGGCGCCTCTTGTTGGAGAAATGCTTGTGCCATGGCGATCCGTTTCGTCCACCGGGTTGGCACAGGAGGAAGATCCGCCAGTTCCGGGATGACGACCGGCACCCGGCCTTCGAGCGCGCTGTGTGGGCGCAGGAAGTTGAAATACGCCACAAACAGTGTGACAAAAAAGGACACCGAGCCTTCTTCCGCCCCAAATCCGTGAGTCGATCAGCAGCTGCCTTGAAACGTCCGATTGAATCGCTCAATGTGGTTTTGAGTGGACGGAACTCCTCGGACACCGGATCCTCGTTGGTCAGCCGATCACTTGGCGGACATCGAACAGGATCCCGTGCTGGGCAAAGAAGTGCTGCACCAGCAGGTAAAGGGGATTGTCGTCGACGACAAACGACAAGTCGTCTAGGATGGCCGGCAGCTATTGGACCGCGTTTGCCTCATTAAAAGCCGGCGAACCGCTTGACAATGCGGTCGATGTGAGCCGGCAATATTGAAGGAAAAAAGGTGCCCCATGATCAAGAAGGGGCACCGTTTCGTTTTGGTCAACGGTCGGTGACGACGATATACGCCGCTTTCATCGGCCCGTGGACGCCGACGACCAAGTTCATTTCAATGTCGGCCGAGTTGCTCGGGCCGGTGATGAAGTTGATGCATGACGGAATGAGGACGCCTTTTTCAATTTGCTCGTGAATGATCGCCGCCGCTTGCGTCATGCGCGGCACAACGGTGCTTTTCGGAACGATGGCGATATACGTTTTCGGCAAAAAGTGAATAGCCCGCCCTTGTTCATTGCGCGAAAACAAAACGACCGTCCCTGACTCGGCGAGGGTGATGTCACTGAACGCGATGCCGACGTTGGCCTGTTCGGCGGCGTCAATGTTTTGGCGTCCAAGCGCCGGATTCCAAATATGGACGGTCGTTTGTTCTGCGGGCCATTCGTCGCGGAGCAAGGCGGACAGTCCGTACTCGGCAAAGCGCGGGTCATCCGGCACGATGACCGGGCCGCCGCCATAAGCCGTGACTTGTTGCTTGAGCACCCCAGCAAGTCCGGCGTTTGTCGTCTCGATGTAATCAGTATGAATCAGTTTACATTGTTCGCGAAGCACTGCCAACAAGTCGTCTTGGCTATAGCCGGCAAACACCGTCCATTGCGGCGCATAATCCCATTGCGGCCGGGAGACGCCGGACAGGCGCGGGCTTCTCCCAAGGCGCTCGGCGATGGTTTGCAAAAACGCATCGCGGTTTTGAATGGTGCCACGCGTCATGATGGATTCCCTCCTTTTTGGCGTGTTTGGAACCAGTCACGGAACCGCTCTTTGCTTGGCGCCGGAAACTCGCGGCTTTCCGTCCACGCTTTGAGCGGGCCGGGGCCTTTTGTGATGCGCCCGTCTTCGGCAAACGGGGCGAAGGCGCTTGGTGCCAACTTCGTACCGAAGCGGTACAATGACGGTGAGGCGGTCCCGAGACGAAACGCCTTCATCGCCAATTTTTCTGCGACCGGCGCTTTTCCTTCCCGCTCGACGATGATTTGGCGATGCTTGATGAGCAGCTCGTGAAGCGGGATTTTCACCGGGCACGCCTCGGTACAGGCGGCGCACAGCGAGGAGGCGTACGGAAGCTCCTTGTAGTCGTCGTAGCCGCCCAACAGCGGCGACAAGACCGCTCCGATTGGGCCGGAGTAAATCGAGCCGTACGAATGGCCGCCGATGTGGCGGTATACCGGGCAGACGTTGACGCAGGCCGCGCAGCGGATGCATTGCAGCACCGGTTGAAACTCCGTGCCTAAAATCGACGAACGCCCGTTGTCGACGATGACGAGATGGAACTCTTCCGGACCGTCAGCGTCGCCTTCGTCGCGCGGGCCGGTGAGGACGGTGATGTAGCTCGTCAATTTTTGTCCGACGGCGCTGCGCGTCAACATGCTGACGAGAACTTCCATCTCCTCAAACGTCGGCACGATCCGCTCCATCCCCATGACCGTAATTTGCGTTTTCGGCAGCGCTGTCACCAAGTCGGCGTTGCCTTCGTTCGTAACGAGCGTAATCGAGCCCGATTCGGCGATGGCGAAGTTGCAGCCGGTAATGCCGATGTCGGCTGTCAAATAGTCGCGCCGCAGCATCTCACGGGCATGGCGGGCGAGTTCAACCGGATCGGACGACTTCGTATAGCCGAGCTTGCGGCGGAAGACGTCGCGAATTTGCTCTTTGTTTTTATGGAGCGCTGGGCCGACGATATGCGACGGCGGGTCATGGTCATCGATTTGCAAAATGTATTCGCCAAGGTCCGTTTCGACAACGTCACAGCCGATGGATTCCAGCACCGGGTTTAAGTTGATTTCTTCCGTGACCATTGATTTCGATTTAACGATTTTTTTCGCTTGTTTTTCCAAAGCGATGCGGCGGATGTAGTCGTTCGCCTCTTCGGCCGTCCGGGCGAAAAAGACGTGGCCGCCCCGTTTGGCAACGTTTTCACTGAGCTGCATTAAATAAAAGTCCAAGTTTTCGAGCGTATGCTTGCGGATTTGTTCAGCAAGCGACCGCCACTCTTCCCAATGGCCGAGCTCTTCGATGACGCCAAGCCGCCGCACATAGCCGCGGTCTTGCATGCCGGCGACCGCCCCGCGCATAAAATCGTTGTGCAAGTTTTCTTCGAGCCGCTTCCAAAACGGACCGTTTTCAATTTTCATCGGCATGTCCGGGATCCTCCTCTCTTACTTTCGTTGATTGAGCACTTCGGCGATATGCATGACGCGAATCGGCTTGCCGAGCCGCTCGATGCGCCCGCCGATGTTCATTAAACAGCCGCAGTCGGCGCCGATTAAATAGTCGGCGTCCACTTCTTCAATATGCGCGATTTTTTCATCGACCATTTGTTCGGAAATCGGCCCCATTTTGACGGAAAATGTGCCGCCAAACCCGCAGCACTGGTGGGCGTTCGGCAGCGGAACGAGCTCAAGCCCTTTGACGTTTTTCAATAGGCAAAGCGGCGCTTCTTTGACGCCAAGAAGGCGGGTCATATGGCAAGACGTATGGTACGTCGCCCGTCCGTGGAGCGAGGCGCCGACATCTTCGACTTTTAGGACATCAACGAGAAATTGCGTCAATTCGTACGTTTTCGCCGCAAGCTGTTTCGCTTCCTCTTCCCATTCCGGGTCGCCGTGGAAAAGGTGTGGATATTCTTTTACCATCGCCGCGCACGAGCCGGATGGGGTGACGACGTAATCAGCGTGGGCGAACGCGCGCATCATCTGTTTCATGGCTTCTTTCGCCTCTTTGACGTAACCGCTGTTATACGCCGGCTGGCCGCAGCATGTTTGCGCTTCTGGAAAATCTACTTCGCAGCCGAGCCGCTCGAGCAGTTCGACGGTCGCCTTGCCGGCGTTCGTATAAAAAAGATCGATGAGGCAAGTGACGAACAAGGACACTTTCATTCGTTTCCCTCCTGTTTTTTGAGGATTCAGTGAACTGGTCATCTGATGACTATATGTCTATTATAAACCATTTTTTCAGATTCGTAGCTCTTTTTTGCAAAAAACGCACTCAGTTTGGCTGCTGAGTGCGAACGTAGCGGCGCAACACGTTTTCGACGTTTGTCAAATGGTCGAGCATGCGCGCCCGGGCGGCGTCTGGATTTTGTTTGCGAATGGCTTCAAAAATGGCCTGGTGTTCCGCAAGCAGTTTTTCGGTCGTCGTCTGCTTGGAAAACAGCCAAATGCGGCGCGTCTCCCGCATCGTTTCGACGATCATGCCGGAAACGCTGTTCATAATGCTTACAAGCATCGGATTTTGCGACGCCGCCGCAATCGCCATATGGAAGGCCAAATCCGCTTTTTCGCCAAGCTCATCGCTGCCGATGCCTTCTTTCATTTGTCGGAGCGCTTCCGCCATGGCTTCAAGATCGCGCTCTGTCCGTTTGGCAGCAGCGAGCGAGGCGGCGCCTGCTTCGAGCAGTTTGCGCACCTCAAGCAAGTGCCAAATATCTTCTTTGTTCATTAAGACGGCGATCGAAAGCGGAAATGTCATCATCGTCGGATCGAACTCACGCACGTACGTCCCTTCGCCTTGCTTCAATTCAATCAGCCCCATCGCTTTTAACGCGGTGAGCGCTTCGCGGATGGCGGCCCGCCCGACTTGGAACTGCTCGGCGAGCTGCTGGACGGAATCGAGCTTATCACCGGGCTTCAACTCGCCGTTTTTGATCATATCAAAAATCGCTTCGGCCACTTCTTCGTAAATTTTTTTCGTTTTGATCCGTTTAAATGCCAATGGATCCACCTCAATACGATAAAGTAGATTTCCGATTGTAGGGGAAATCTCCTGCAATGTCTATTATGATACAGCATCATGGGAAGAGACAAGCGCTTTTTGCAGCTGGGGAGAGGAAGCAGTGAGTGGAAAGTTCAAAAAAATGAAAAAACACCTATTGTCTTTTGGAGAAAACGCTTTTATAATTTGAGACAGACGGCGTTTCTTATCCGGTCATCTGATGACTGGAAGAGTGAAACAGAAAGATCAGTGGGCGATCATTTGCAAACGCCGCTAAGTCGGGCATAAAGGGGAGGAGAAAACCGCATGCAGTGGAAGCAAGATTTTACGCCAATCGCCGACCAGCTTTGGTTATCGGCCATTGTCGCACTCATTCCGATTTTGTATTTCTTTTGGGCTTTGGCCGTCAAGCGGATGAAAGGGCATGTCGCCGGGCTGACGACGTTGCTGCTTGCTTTGGTGTTGGCTGTAATCGCTTACAGGATGCCGGCCGGCAAAGCGGTCATGTCGGTGACGCAAGGGGCGGTGTACGGGCTGCTCCCGATCGGCTGGATCATCATTACGTCCGTCTTTTTATATAAGCTGACGGTGAAGACCGGCCATTTTGACATCATTCGCAACTCCGTCGTTTCCCTCACCGAAGACCGGCGGCTGCAGGCGCTGCTCATTGCCTTTTCGTTCGGAGCGTTTTTGGAAGGGGCGGCCGGGTTTGGCGCGCCGGTGGCGATTTCAGCGGCGCTTCTGGCCGGGTTGGGGTTTAACCCGCTGTACGCCGCAGGCATCTGTTTGATCGCCAACACAGCGCCGGTGGCGTTCGGGGCGGTCGGGATTCCGATCATCTCGATGGAAGGGCCGACCGGTGTGCCGGCGATGGAAATTTCGAAAATGGTCGGGCGGCAGCTGCCGTTTTTATCGGTGTTCATTCCGTTCTATCTCGTTTTGATTATGGCAGGATGGAAAAAGACAGTCGAAGTGTTGCCGGCCATTATCGTCTCCGGCGTTTCGTTCGCGCTCACGCAATATTTGACATCGAACTTTTTAGGACCGGAGCTGCCGGACATTTTGTCCTCGATTGTTTCAATCGTCGCGCTGGCCGTCTTTTTGAAATATTGGAAGCCAAAAAGCACGTTCCGTTTCGCATCGGAATCGGAAGTGGCGGCTGCTGGGCAGGCCGCTCGCGCTGCGCACCGCGGCGGGGAAGTATTCCGCGCCTGGTCGCCGTTTCTTGTGCTGACGGCGTTGATCTCGCTTTGGGGCATCCCGCAGGTGAAAGCGGCGCTCACCGGCCATTATGAAGGAACAAACGGTTTGCTCAAGCTTGTCAATGCCATCGGAGCCCATTTGACGTTTATGCCGCCGGTGCCGGGGCTCAATAACCAAATTTTGAATGCGAGCGGTCAGCCGATTGCGGCGGTGTATAAGCTTGAGCTGCTCGGCGCGGCTGGGACGGCGATTTTGTTGGCGGCGGTCGTCACCAAGTTCATCATCGGCATCTCGTGGAAAGATTGGGGACGCACGTTTGTGGAAACGCTTAACGAGCTGAAATATCCGATTGTGACGATCGCTTCGGTCGTCGGCTTTGCCTACATTGCCAACTCGTCGGGCATGAGCACGACGCTTGGGATGGCGTTGGCGAAAACGGGGTCATTCTTCCCGTTCTTCTCGCCGATTTTGGGCTGGCTTGGCGTGTTCATCACCGGTTCGGATACGTCGTCGAACTTATTGTTTGGCAACTTGCAAAAAGTGACGGCAACATCGATCGGCATGGATCCGGTGCTGGCGTTGGCGGCCAACTCATCAGGCGGCGTCGTCGGGAAAATGATTTCGCCGCAGTCGATCGCGGTCGCCTGCGCGGCCGTCGGCTTGACCGGCAAAGAGTCCGACTTGTTCCGCTTTACGGTCAAACATAGCATATTCTTAATTATCTTGATTGGTATTCTCGTGTACCTGCAATCGACGGTATTGTCGTGGATGATTCCGTAACGGCAGCGAAGGGGGACGAGGCTTGGCCTGGATGGAAACAGACGCCAAGCCCAGCCCCTTTTCCGCTGTCGGCGAATGCAAATGGATGTGGAAAGGGTGAGACCATTGATTCCAAATGAAGCGAAAAAACGGTTGATTCAAGTCGTGGGAGCTGAAAACTACGATGACACGAAAACGGGGCGGCTCGTCTATTCGTATGATGCGACTCCGCAGTTTCAGTCGCTCCCCGATGCGGTCATTGCGCCGCGAAATACGAAAGAGGTCGCGGAAATTGCGAAAATTTGCAACGAGTATCGCATCCCGATCGTGCCGCGCGGGTCAGGAACGAACCTTTGCGCCGGCACGTGTCCGGTCGAAGGCGGGATCGTTCTCCTGTTTAACCATATGAACCGCATTTTGGAAATTGATGAGGAAAACTTAACCGCGACCGTTCAGCCAGGAGTGGTGACGCTTGATTTGGCGAAAGCCGTTGAAGAAAAAGGATTGTTTTATCCGCCGGATCCGGGGTCGATGAAAATTTCAACGATTGGCGGCAACATCAGCGAAAACTCAGGCGGCTTGCGCGGCCTGAAATACGGGGTGACACGCGACTATGTGCTCGGGTTGGAAGTCGTCTTGGCGAACGGCGATGTCATCCGCACCGGTGGCAAGCTGGCAAAAGATGTAGCTGGCTATGACTTAACCCGTCTGTTTGTCGGATCGGAAGGAACGCTTGGCATTGTCACCGAAGCGACGTTAAAACTTATTCCGATGCCAGAGACGAAGCAGACGATGCTCGCTCTTTATCAAGATTTGGAGGCGGCCGCCCGTTCGGTGTCGAAAATCATCGCCAACAAGATCATTCCAGCGACGCTCGAGTTTTTGGACCAGCCGACATTGGAAGTGGTCGAAGATTTCGCCCGCATCGGCTTGCCGACCGATGTGAAAGCCGTTTTGCTCATTGAGCAGGATGGGCCGAAGGAAGTGGTAGAGCGCGATATGAAAAAGATGGCCGATATTTGCCGGGCCGAGCAGGCGGTGTCCGTTCAACTCGCCCGTTCGGAGGAAGAAGCAGAGGCGCTGCGGACGGCGCGGAGGGCGGCGCTGTCGGCGTTGGCGCGCTTAAAGCCGACGACGATTTTAGAGGACGCAACCGTGCCGCGTTCGGAAATCGCCAAAATGGTCAAAGCAATCAATGAAATTGCCGAGAAGTACCAGTTGAAGATCTGTACGTTCGGCCATGCCGGCGATGGCAACTTGCACCCGACCTGTCCGACCGACGCCCGCAATCGTGAAGAAATGGAGCGGGTGGAACGAGCGTTTGAAGAAATTTTCGCCAAAGCGATTGAATTGGGTGGCACGATTACCGGCGAACACGGCGTCGGGGTGATGAAAGCGCCGTATTTGGAATGGAAGCTCGGTCCGGCCGGCATCGCTGCCATGAAAGCGGTCAAGCAGGCGCTCGACCCGAACAATATTATGAATCCGGGCAAAGTGTTCGCCAAAAGCACGAGAAAACGGGTGGTGGTGACACGATGACAACGAAGATAGAACGAGCGCTCATTCAGAAAGCGTTTCAAGAACGGATGGATGAGGATGAACTGATGAACTGTATGCGCTGTGGCTTTTGCCTGCCATCATGTCCGACGTACATCGAATCGGGGCAGCAAGAAGCCCAGTCGCCGCGCGGACGGATTGCCTTAATGAAGGCGGTCGTCGATGGACTGATTGAGCCGGACGAAGAGGTGGAGCGGGCGCTCAACTTATGTTTAGGCTGCCGGGCATGCGAGTCGGTCTGTCCGTCCGGGGTCCGCTACGGCCATCTGCTGGAAGAGGCGCGCGACATTATCGCCCAGCATAAAAAAATGCCGCTTCCGGTTCGCCTCATCCGTAAGCTTGTGTTTGCCGGACTGTTTCCGCATCAAGGACGGATGCGGAAGGCGACGGCGCTTCTCGGTTGGTATCAGCGCTCCGGCTTGCGGACGCTTGCCCGCAAAACGGGGCTGCTTCGCCTGCTTCCGGCCTCGTTCCGGCAAATGGAGCGCGTGCTGCCGGACGTGCCGACGGCAAAAGAGATGAAAAACCGGCCGCATCGTTTGAATCCGGACGGTACGGTGAAAAAACGGGTCGCCTTTTTCGCTGGCTGTTTGATGGATACGATGTTTATGGAAACAAACGATGCGACGCTGCGTCTATTGCAGCTCGCCGGCTGCGAAGTCATCATCCCGCCGTCCCAAGGGTGCTGCGGGGCGCTGCACGGCCATGGCGGGGAAAAAGAGATGGCGAAAGAGTTGGCCAAGCGAAACATTTCCGCTTTTGAGCAGCTTGATGTCGACTGCATTGTGACGAACGCCGGCGGCTGCGGTGCGTTTTTGCTTGAATATGACCACCTGTTAAAGGATGATCCCGAATGGCGCGACCGGGCGGAGGCGTTTGCGGCGAAAATCAAAGACATTTCTGAAGTGTTGGTTGAACTCGGGTTTCACCAACTACCGCTTCGCGTGGCGCCGCAAACGATCACCTACCAAGATTCGTGCCATTTGCGCAACGTCATGAAAACGGCGGCCGCCCCGCGCCGTTTGTTGCGGGCGATTGACGGCGTCGAGTTCCGCGAGATGAACGATGCTGACCGCTGCTGCGGATCGGCCGGCATTTACAACCTTGTGGAACCGGAGATGTCAATGCAAATTTTAGACCACAAAATGGAAATGGCGAAACAAACGAAAGCGACGACGATCGTCACCGCCAACCCGGGGTGTTTGCTACAAATGAAGCTTGGCATTGAACGGGCCGGGCTGTCAGGAAGCGTCCGCGCCGTCCATATTGTGGATTTGCTGCTTGAGGCCGCCGAGGGAGCACAAGCAACGCAAGGGGAGGAGCGCATTCGGCAGACGTCCTAACACCACAGTGGGCGGCCTCTCCGTGCCAGGAATGCCCATAGCTGGTCTAACAAGAACCCCCGCGATGGCGCGGGGGTTTTGAGTTGATTCAATGATCGGGAGTTGGAAATGAGCTACAGCGCTGCATCGAGGCGCTTTGGCATCGCCTGGAGCGCCTTCCCCGTGCCGATGGCGACCGCTTCAGCCGGATTGGGCGCGACATGCACCGGCACGTGCAGCTCGGCGCCAAGCCATTGCTCAATGCCGTGAAGCAAGGCGCCTCCACCGGTGAGCACCACGCCGTGGTCAATGATATCCCCGCTCAATTCCGCCGGGCATTCTTCAAGGACGGCGCGAATGGCTTCGGCAATTTGCAGAAGCGATTCTTTCAGGGCATGCTGCACTTCGGCGGGATCAAGAGAAATGGCTTTAAGAAATCCGGTGACCACATCGCGGCCATGAATCGTCATTCCTTGTGTCAAAGACGTCCCGGGAGTGCTGCCGATTTCGATTTTCACTTGTTCAGCGGTTTGTTCGCCGATTAGCAAATTGTAGCGCTGGCGAACATATTGAATGATATCTTCATCGAGCCGATTGCCGCCGATGCGGAGCGAGCGGCAGGCGACGACGCCGCCCAACGAGATGATCGCCGCTTCCGTTTTGCCGGCTCCAAGATGAACGACGACGTTGGCGACCGGCTCGCTGACCGGCAAGTCTGCGCCGATGGCGGCAGCGACCGGCTCTTCAATAAAATGGATGTGCTTCGCCCCGCAATGTTGGGCGATTTCATAAAACGAGCGGCGTTCGACCGAGGTGGCGTGAAACGGAACGCTCATCACGACGCTCGGCTTTTTGAAGGCGAGGCCGAGCGGGTTACCGACTTGCTTGAATACTTGCTGCAACAGCATTTTGGCGCGCTCAAAATCGGCAATAACGCCGTTTTGCAACGGGTAGGTGACTTCGATGTGGGCCGGGGCTTTGCCGATCATCTGCTTTGCTTGTTGGCCGATCGCCATCAGCTTGCCTGTATGGCGGTTGTAGGCGACCGCAGCCGGTTCGTCAAACACAATCCCTTTTGTTTGGCTGAACAGCCGAACGTTCATTGTGCCTAAATCGATGCCTAGCTCTGAAGAAGCGAACAACGGAAACACCTCCTTTGGCCGAAGCGAAGGAACGAACAACCAATCGCCATCTATACTATTCGGCAGAGATCGGTCATTTATGTCTGCTAGGATCATTCGCCGTGCATAAAAATTTTTTGATCTCATGTATAAAAAACGAAAAGGGAGGAAATGAATAATAGCGTAACGTTTTCCAAGTATTCCCCCGATCCCCTATGAAATATAGCATTGGGCTCTCCGGTTTTGGAGGGCCGCTTTTTTTTGCATAATAAAAACCCCCTGTCTATTAAGCGGACTTAATATGACAGAGAGCTTTTCCGACGGAGCTGTTACAGCCGTTTGGCTCCGATATACTTCGTTTTCCAGTAGCTGCTGTTTAAACTGTCGATTTTCACGCCACGGGAAACGGCATGGATGACTTGATTGTTGCCGATGTAAATAGCCACGTGGGAGACGCCTTTCGTCTGTTTGGAAGTGTCGAAAAACACTAAATCCCCTGGCTGTAATTGGGACTTATTTACGTATGTACCTTTTTTGTACATTTCTCGAGAGGTGCGAGGCAAGGTGACGCCAACTTTTTTATGGGTATAGTAGACAAATCCTGAGCAGTCAAATCCTTTTGGCGTCGTCCCGCCATATCGGTAAGGAGTGCCGATCAGCTTTTTCGCTTCGATGATGAGCCGTGCTTTGTTGGCGGCTGCATCTGAATTGGAAGTGCTTACAAAGAAGGAGGAAAATAGAACGATCATGGATACGAACAGGAGAGAATACCATTTTTTCATTTCCCCTAACCCCCGACAAAATCTTTTCCGATTCGACGTATCTCAACTAGAGTATAGCAGAGGAAACTAGACTTGTTTTTTACAGTTGGATTAAATAATGTTACAGCGCCGTTACAAATATAGCACCTCGTCCTAAAGGCTTATACCAATAGATAGATATTTTCGTTTCGGCCGACCTGGCTTTATGGCCGTAAGCGTGGAAATGGTGTTTCATACCCGAGTCCTATGGCCGACAGATGAATGTCGTAAGCTGTCGAACAAATAGGAACGGTGGAGGGAGGCAGCGCGAAGAATGGCCGTCTTATAATGAAAGCAAAGCGTCGAAGAATCGATGACGGTGATGGATGATGTCGAACCAACTTGAATATATCTTGTATATCTTTGGCCTTTTTTTGACGGTCGGCGGTGTCTATGTATACGGCCATTGGATGGCAAAACGGCATTGGGGGGATGCGCCATGGCTGGCGGCGCCGAGACTGACTGTTGTGTTTGCCACCGTTTCCCTGCTTTTTTTTAGGGGCAGGAATGATCTATATCCATTATGCTGAAAAACAAGAACATCGTGAATATGAGGAAGCCGCAAAGCAAATCGCCGGCATGATTGCCGGCGATTTGGCCGCCATGGGGCACGAACGGCTCGATGAAAGGGCGGAACATTTGCCTGCGTATCACATGGTGATGGCGGTGCTGGAGCGTTGGCAACATTATGGCCGCGTGTTGAGTGTGTATACGTTAAAAAAGAATGAACGCGGTGAGCTATATTTCGTTGCAGCGCCAGCGACGGACTACAATCGGAACGGCCGCATTGACGGTGAAAAGGAACAAGCTGTTCCACCTGGGACGGTTTACCGCCGCCATTTTCCAGAGATCGAAGAGGCGTTCCACGGCCGGTTTGCGATGGAACAGCATCCGACAACAGATGAATGGGGAAGAAGCATCAGCGCGTTTATGCCGATTCGTCAACCGGACGGGACAGTGGATGCGGTTATTGGCATCGATTTTGATGCCAAAACGTATGAGAAACATTTGCAGCAAGGGCGGAAACAGGCGATGTGGACGATGATGGCCATGTTTTTGGCGACGGCGGTTGCCTATTTGCTCGCTTTGCATCAACAAATGGAACGGAAGGCGTTGGCTGTCTATCAAAAAACGCTTGCATCCAACGAGCATCGGCTGCGGCGGCTGGCGGAAATGACGATGGAAGGGCTGATCGTCTATGCGCATGGGAAAGTCGTTGAGGTCAATGAAGCGGCGTGCCGTTTGCTTGGCTATTCAGAAAGCGAGCTGATTCATTTGCCGATCGGGGAGTTAGTCGTTGATGGATCCATGAAACTGAATCATCCGCATGAGGAATCGGAGCGCTTTGAAATCGAGCTGCGCCGAAAAGACGGCACCGCATTTCCAGCGGAAATCGTCCGGCGCCGCTACGATTATGAGGGGGAAAAAGTGACGGTGGCCGCCGTCCGCGATTTGACGGAACAAAAACAAAACGAAGAGCGGATGCGTTATATCGCCAATCATGATGAACTGACTGGGCTGCCGAACAAGGAGGCGATGTATAAAGCGGTGGAGCGTTGCCTTGTTGAGGCGAAACAGCATCGCTATGAAGCGGCAGTCATATTCTTAGAAGTGAGTGGGATGAAAACGATCAACGATTTTTATGGCTACGCAGTCGGGGACGAAGTGCTCCTCCATTTGGCGCAAGAATGGAAAGAAAAGCAAGGAATGACCGTCGGGCGCTGGAGCGGGAATGAGTTCATCGCATTGGTGCCAAACAGCACACATCAAAAGGCTGAAGAAATGGCGAAACAGCTCATTGAGGCGGCGGACGAACCGATTGTCGTCAATGGGATGGAATTGTATGTGACCGTGAACATCGGCATCAGCGTCTACCCAAAAGATGGGGAGGATGCAAAAACGTTGATTCGCAAGGCGGATATTGCCCGCTACGAGGCGCGAAAAAAAGCGGCGAGCGATTTTCTCTTTTTCACGGAGCCGATGGCGATTCGTCTCAATGAAAAGATGGCGATGGAACGCGACTTGCGGCGTGCGCTTGAAAATGAGGAATTTGAATTGTACTATCAGCCGCAAATTCGGCTTCACGACCGGCAAGTGATCGGCATGGAGGCGTTGATTCGCTGGCGCCATCCGGAAAAAGGGATGGTTTCGCCGTCATTGTTTATCCCGGTTGCCGAACAGACCGGCATGATCATCCCGATCAATGAATGGGTCATCCGCACGGCTTGTGAGCAGACGAAGCAACTGCTTGATCGTTTTCCTGACTTGTCCGTTTCCATCAACTTATCGCCATATGAATTTGAAAGCCGCCGATTTGTGGATAAACTCGCCCGCCTGCTCGCCGACGCCGGGCTGCCGCCGCACCATTTAGATCTGGAAATTACGGAGCGGATGACCATGGATACAGAACGTGCGCTTGATATTCTCTCGAAACTGAAGGGGCTTGGTGTGACGATCAGCATGGATGATTTCGGCACTGGTTACAGTTCGCTCAGCTACTTGACGGATTTGCCGATCGATCGGCTGAAGATCGACCGTTCGTTCGTTCAGCATATTCAAGGAAAAAAAGATGTCATCTTGCCGGCGATCATCCGACTCGGGCATAATATAGGTGTAAAGGTGCTGGCTGAAGGGGTCGAAACGGAGACCGAAGCGGCTTATTTGCAAGGAAAACGGTGCGACGAGGCGCAAGGCTATTATTTTTCCCCGCCGCTTCCGTATGACGAGCTCGTCCGGTTCTTAAACGGGCAGCGCGTGAGGCGGCAGGCGCAGGAGCTGACGTAACATGGACGGATTTTGGCGCATCGCCGAGGAGAAAATTCGCGAAGCGATGAAAAACGGCGAGTTCGACAACTTGCCCGGCTTCGGCAAACCGCTTGAGATTGAAGACCTTTCCCGCATTCCAGAGGAGCTGCGGCTCGGGTATTTGTTGCTGAAAAACGCCGGCTATGTGAGGGAAGAAGCGGAGCTGCGCAAAGAGCTTTTGACGCTCGAGGACTTGCTTCGTTGCTGCGAGGATGATGAGGAAAAACGGGAGCTGGAGAAAAAGAGGACGGAAAAACAGCTTCGTTTGGCCGAATTGATGAAAAAGCGGGGGCAGACGAATTCGAAGGCGCTGCGCGACTACGGGCGGCGCATTGAAGAGAAATTTCGCTAGACGATTCCTTAATATCCTGAGGAAACACGATTTTTTTGCGGGTTTCCTCATTTTTTATGCAAAGATATCCAAAAAACGGGGAAAATAAGGAAGGAGTAAATGATCGGAAAGGAGGCAGCGCAAAGGAGAGAAAATAAAGAATGATTAATCCCAGCTGTCTAGTCGTTGATGGATCGTGAACGAAATGAAAAAAGGAGTGCACATGATGAGAAAATTATGGGTTGCCTTTTTTGCTTCGCTCGTTCTGGCGATGCCGTCATGGGTGTCTGCTCGAAGCCATGCAGGCGGGGGGGCCGATGTGCATTTGCCGGTCGGCCATATGTGGAAGCACGAGGGACTTGACGAGCAGAAGTGGATGGAGATGGTCCAAAAATATACGCCCGAGCAGGAAGAAGAATGGAAAAAAGTGCTGGATGAGCGGAACGCGTTGCGGCAGCAGTTGAACGATGAAAATGTGAAACAGGCCATCAAAGAAAAGTGCAAAAAAATGAAAAAAGAGCGCGAAGCAGCGCTTGACCGGCTCATCGATCAGCTAGTCGATAAAAAAATCACAAAAGAACAGTTTAAGAAAGAATGGAAACAGTTACATAAAAAGAAACAGCGGATGACGAAAGAAGAAAAACAGCAGCTTCATCTGCTTCATGAACAAACGAGACAGGCTATGGAGAACAATGATCAGGAGGCCATGAAAAAACTGCTCCCTCAATGGCTCGATCATATGAAAAAGAAAAATGAACGGTTGGCGAAATGGCTTCAGGAAGTGAAACAAGGATGATATAATGAAGAAAAAGGCCGTGTTCGATGCACGGCTTCTTTTTTTCTTCATCTTGCTTTTCAGCGAACGTTGCGGCGGACAATGGCTTCGTCAACAGTTCACAGCTCGAGTGCAAGCGATCAAGGAAAAGAGCCGTGTTCGTTGGTCGAGAGGATCGGGCCCAAAACCGGCCAAAGGAGCGTCTGTATTGCGGGAGGAGAAAGCGATGGGATATCCAGTGATTCTTCAGCTTCGCGGCCGCCGGGCGGTCGTTGTCGGCGGCGGGAAGGTGGCGGCAAGGAAAATTCATGGATTGTTAGAGGCAGGGGCGAAAATCGTGATGATTGCGCCTGAAGCGGAGCCGGAGCTTCAAGCGTTGGCCGCGGGGGGGATGATCGTTTGGAAGAAAAAGCGGTTTGACCCAGACGATTTGGCGGGGGCCTTTTTGGTGATTGCCGCGACGAACGATCGCAAGGTGAATGAAGCGGTGACGCAAGCAGCATCATCCGGCCAACTCGTAAATGTCGTGGATGATCCGGAGCGGTGTGATTTTCACGTTCCCGCTGTCATCCGCCGCGGTCCGCTCACAATTGCCGTGTCGACCGGGGGGGCAAGTCCGGCGGTTGCCCGCCGCATTCGCCGCGAGCTTGAGGAGAAGTATGGCGAAGAGTACAGGCCGTATCTTGAGTTTTTGCAGCGGGCCCGCGGCATCGTATTGCGCGAAGTGGAGGACGCTGAGGGACGGAAGCGGCTGTTTCAGGCGCTCGCTGCCGACTCGTTCCGG
The DNA here is from genome assembly GCF_000498995.1 of Geobacillus thermopakistaniensis. Lineage (NCBI taxonomy): Bacteria > Bacillati > Bacillota > Bacilli > Caryophanales > Anoxybacillaceae > Geobacillus > Geobacillus thermopakistaniensis. The sequence continues at coordinate 55,711 of NZ_AYSF01000035.1, read as the reverse complement.
CAAAGTGGGCGCTGGGAGGAGGAGTTTACCCGTTTGTTGGCGAAAGAAAAAGAGCGAAACAAGGAAGGAGAAAGAGGGCGATGAGCATCCCGATATACATTGTTGATGCGTTTACAGAAAAAGCCGTCTGAAAGCCACGGTTTCAATCGTGGGATGAAAGACGGCATGACTCGGTAATCCTTTAAGAGGATCGCTTAGAGCCACCATTTTTCTGTTTTATTGTGGCAGTATAATCATTAAACGGATACAATCTATCATATGGAACAAGAAGATCGAAGAACGAAAACAACTGAACGCATGTGGACTCTCAAAAGAAAAGGGGGTGAATCCATGCCTACGATTACGCTAAGACTGGAGCTGCACAACCCAACGAAAGTGAAACAGGGCATGTATGAACGGATGACAGAAGTGAATACCGCGTTTGCCAATTGGCTGTTGAANCTGGAGCTGCACAACCCAACGAAAGTGAAACAGGGCATGTATGAACGGATGACAGAAGTGAATACCGCGTTTGCCAATTGGCTGTTGAATCATCCCGAGCTGAATCAAGCGACGAGCAAAATTTTTAAGGAGTTTTCGTCGCAGCGGTTTCCTTCCGCCGTCGTGAATCAGACGATTCGAGAAGTGAAGGCCCAAAAGAAAAAACAAAAGGCAAAGAAGTTCCGAACATTCTGGTGCTGCTTTAACAATCAAAACGTAAAGGTGGAAAAGAAAGGAGTGTTCTACACGGTTTCCTTCCCCACGCTGGAGAAGCGAATTGGCGTGCCAGTGGTTACGCGCTCCTATCAAGAAGCGTGGCTGAATCGGCTGCTCAATGGAACCGTCAAACAAGGGGCTGCCAAGCTCTACAAAAAGAGAAAGAAATGGTACTTGGCTGTTGCGATCACAGTTGAAGTCCAACAACGGGAAGAAACGAAGGTAATGGGCGTTGATTTGGGACTTCGTTATATCGCCGTTGCCAGCGTGGGAACGAAATCACTGTTNGCCAAGCTCTACAAAAAGAGAAAGAAATGGTACTTGGCTGTTGCGATCACAGTTGAAGTCCAACAACGGGAAGAAACGAAGGTAATGGGCGTTGATTTGGGACTTCGTTATATCGCCGTTGCCAGCGTGGGAACGAAATCACTGTTTTTCAAAGGGAACCAATGCGCCTTTGTACGCCGACGATATGCGGCTTTGCGAAGGAGATTAGGAAAAGCCAAGAAGCTCCATATGATTCGCAAAATCGGCCGTAAAGAGTCCCGCTGGATGAAGGATCAAAATCACAAAATCAGCCGTCAAATCGTNGCCAAGAAGCTCCATATGATTCGCAAAATCGGCCGTAAAGAGTCCCGCTGGATGAAGGATCAAAATCACAAAATCAGCCGTCAAATCGTCCGTTTTGCCGTCGCCAACGGTGTTGGCGTGATTCGGATGGAAGCGTTGACGGGGATTCGCAAGCGGGCAACATCGGCCAAAGAAGCGGGGCGAAGCCTTCATGCTTGGGCGTTCCACCAACTGCAAACGATGATCGCCTATAAGGCGGAAATGGCGGGCATTCGCGTTGAGTGGGTGAATCCAACCTACACGAGCCAAACGTGTAAATGTGGTCATCGAGAGAAAGCGAACCGAAACGGCATCCGCTTCCGATGCCAAAGGTGTGGATACACTCTCCACGCCGACTTGAATGGCGCCATCAACATCGCCAAAGCGATTTCGGGCTTCGCCTCCTAACCTAGCGCACTGGTCACAGGTGCGCCGCCCATCGGGGTACACTCTAACCCGATGGGATGGGGTGATGACACACCCCTAAACTTGGGCGTTGTCCGAACCAGAAATGGATGAGGACGCAAACGACCCAAGAATCCCACGGCTTTAGCCGTGTGGAGTGTCAACCCTAAAGCAGAGGTTGATTTGTGCGGCCATGCAACTTTGGCGAGTGCCCATGTGCTGTGGGAGCGAGGGGAACACCGCCGAGATGAAGCGATTGCCTTTTTCACGAACAGCGGAGTATTGACGGCTATAAACAACGATGGTTGGATTCGGCTCGATTTTCCGAACGAAACGCCAGTGCGGGTTGAGTCGCCTCCTGCTGCGCTTGTTGGTGCCTTGCCAGCTGAACCGCTGTTTATCGGGCGCAACCGGTTCGATTATTTGGTGGAAATCGGCTCAGAACAGGAGGTGCGCAGACTGACCCCGGATTTCCGCCTGCTTCAAGAAGTAGATGCGCGCGGCATCATTGTGACAAGCCGTTCAGCGGCAGAAGAAGTGGATTTTGTATCGCGGTCCTTTTTTCCAGCTCTCGGTGTGCCGGAAGACCCGGTTACCGGCTCCGCCCACTGTTGCCTCGGGCCGTATTGGGCGGACAAGCTTGGGAAAACGACGTTAGTCGGCTACCAAGCTTCAGCCCGCGGCGGCATTGTGCGGGTGATGGTGGCAGGCGAGAGGGTTCAGCTCGAAGGAAAAGCCGTCACCGTGCTGAAAGGGGATCTGGCCGCCGAGGCCGCTTTCGGATTGCAACCCATCTGAAACATTCCAGCGGAAACAATGCCTGTTCCGGATCCGGTTGGGCGGGCTGGTGTTTTCTTCACTGCCTATGCCAACGAAAAAGGCGCCCAAGCCTCACGTGAAAGGCGGGCTTCCTTTTTTCGGCGGCGGGCCGGCCGTGCCGGTTCAGCCAGCTTGGAGGTGCGGCCGGCGCCTGTATACGTTTAGTCATCCCACCGATACGTCCAAAACCGTTCTGTTTTGAGCCAAGCAAGTGCATCGCCGCGTTTGGATGCCGCTTGCATCAGTCCTTCGGTTTGCGAACGGTGGGCGCGAATGGCGGCCAGCTTCGTATCGATCACCGAGCTGACATCGCGCACGACATCCGGCTGGCCAAGGTCTTGTTCGCAGTTTTTCGCAAACGCAACGCAATGGACGGTTGGCCGTTCTTCTTTCGGCCAGCGCTTTAAGGCGCGGATGACAGCGGCTCCACACGCATCATGGTCGGGGTGGACGCTGTAGCCGGGGTAAAACGTAATGACAAGCGATGGATTCGTTTCTGCCACGATGGCGGCGATCCGGTCAGCCAGCTCTTCTTCATCCTCAAACTCGACCGTCTTGTCGCGATAGCCGAGCAGGCGCAAATCATGAATGCCAAGAATGCGGCATGCTTCCTCCAGTTCTTGCTTGCGGATGTGTGGAAGCGTTTCGCGGTTGGCAAACGGAGGCACGCCCATATTGCGCCCCATTTCTCCGAGCGTCAAGCAAGCGTACGTCACCGGCGTGCCGTTTTGCGCATGCTCGGCAATCGTTCCCGACACACCGAACGCTTCATCGTCCGGGTGGGGAAAAACAACGAGCACATGTCGTTCGTTCAACGGAACTCCCTCCTTACACAAACGGTTCGTTGCTCAGTTCGAGAGCCACGGCCAATTTCCCTTGATCATCATGGCCTGCTAGCAGCAACTGTCCTTTTTCTGTCCATTCCCAATGGGTCAGCCCTTCGGCGTACACCCAGCCAAGATCAAGCTTCAGTCCGACGCGATATGGCCCGGGGCCGGTGATCTTGCCGCGGGTGAAGCGGATGCAGGCATTGCGGATGTAGGCGCCGACGGAATAAAAACCTTCGTTATGATGGGAGGCGTATGCTCCGTTCGTCGTTTCCAAATGAATATATACGTCGCGATTGGCAAAACGATTCAGCGCCTCTTGTACAGCTGCCGTGTCGATCGGTTGCAAGCGGCTCCCTCCTTGCTGTTTGTTTTTCTATTATTGTACATGACCGAGGCGTGTGAGCGGAAATATTTCGACTCCTATTGTATAATAAAAAAAGAGACACATCTTGGACTCATCCGCACCTACAAAGCGTTGAATGCTGATTCAACGAAAGAAGGGTGATGATCGATGGGGGTTCAAGGCAATGGTGTCACGATGCTGAATTTTGACGGCGTGTACCGACCGCAAAAGCGGCTGTTTCAGTTTCCGCACGAATGGGTCGATCTTGCCGACGTGCCGGAGACGAATTTGTATTGCAGCGAAGCGGCGCTTGCTGAAATTGAGCGGCGGCTTGAGCGGCGGCGGAAGCGCGGGGCGGTGCTGATCGGCAGCGGCAACTATCATTATGTCACGTATTTATTGCTTAAAGAAATCAACGAACCGTTTACGCTTGTGCTTTTTGACCGCCATACGGATGCTGAAGGAGGGGATGATGTCATTTCGTGCGGCTCATGGGTCTCCTATGCACTTAAGCATCCGCGGCTGCAAAAAGTCGTTATCGTTGGCCCAACTGCTTCTTCGCATCAACTCCGTTTATCTCCGAACATGACTGTTCTTCCATTTGATGATCATGATGAATGGCCAAAAGCGCTCATCGAGGCCATCCCGACCGGAAGCATCTATATCAGCATCGATAAAGACGCTCTTCGCCGCGAAGACGCGGTCACGAACTGGGATCAAGGAGTGATTCCGCTATCCCAGCTGCTCGCCTGCCTGCGGTTGCTCTTATTCCATAAAAAAGTGCTCGGCGTGGACATATGCGGCGAATACCCGCCCTCCGCTGTCGACATGTTCGACCCGCTTTGTCGCGAAGCGCGGGGAAAAAATGAGCAGGCGAACATGGCCATCTTGGAGACATATTTCCACTATGCGGCGCCGCATTTGCGGCCGGCGTGAGCGGCGAGAAGCGCGGGAAAGGCAGAACCGCTTTTGGTTTGGCGATCAGAAAAGCAAGGAAGACGCTGTCCCTTCGGATTTTGGCCATCGGGCCGGCGCTTCTGCCGGCCCGATGGCCGAAAAAGCCGGGAAGGCCGCTGCTTGAGGGGATGAGCCTAGTTGTCAAAAGCCGCTCCCGTACATAATGCGAAATTGTTTTTCATCGGAGCGGACATCGCGCGGCTCGATGTGCATGCGGGCGACTTTGGCAAACATCGTTCCGGCTTCAATGGTGTCCAAAAAGAGTTGAAGGGCGCTTTCATTCCCCTGAACTTCCATTTCCACTGTTCCGTCATCATTGTTTTTCACCCAACCGGTCAGCTGCCGTTTTAGCGCTTCGTGTTGGACGAAGTATCGAAACCCGACGCCTTGCACGCGCCCTTCCACGATGACATGAACTCTTTTCACGCCGATGAGTCCTCCTTCATCACGGTTGTTCTGCTTCCATCATATAATAGATGAGGCGGAAAATACATGAAAAAAGGAGCTTGATGGTTCAAGCTCCTTTTTTTACGGATGATAGCGATAATACTTGTTGTTGAATGAGCAACACAAGCCGCGGGTGATCGCCTAGGTAAGAGCATAAATGCCACTGCTTGTCGGAAACAGAGAACCCCTGCAACTTCCGTTCGATCGTTTTCATTAAGACGCCGGTAAACAATAAGTACGGGACGACAAACACACGCCGATACGCCGATGCGTGGGCCCGTTCGAGCCCTTCATCAAGCGTCGGGCGGATGGCAGCGAGAAAACAAACGTCCACGTGCGGCACGTTCGTTTTTTCTTTTAAAAGCGCAGCGATGGCGGACATGTCGCGCTTCGTGTCTGGATCACTGCTGCCGCGGCCGACAAGAAGGATCATCGATTCACCGTCAAGCGGTGCGGACTGTTCGCTGATGCGGTCGATCATGATGTCGATCATTGCTTCATGGACGCCGAACGGAGCGCCACAGAGGATATCAACGGACGGATGGCGCCGTCTCGCGATGTCCAATGCTGCTGGAATATCGTGTTTGGCATGCCCTGCAGAAAGAAGGAGAAGCGGAACGACGATGACGCGTGTCGCCCCTTGGGCGACACAACGGTCAACGCCGGTGACAATGTCCGGTTCCGCGAGCTCGACAAAGCATAGCTCTTGAATCGGAATATCGATGGCCCTCCGGCACTGTTCGACGAAACGCGCCGCTTCATGGCGCGCGGCGGCAATGCGGCTGCCGTGGCTGACATATAAAACAGCTTCCATCACCATCGCCTCACGATGTTGCGCCAGCGGCTGCGGATGACGCAAGCAACGGCTCAAACCATTGAATGTTGGCGCGCAGCCGGACGACGTCTCCGATCATGATCATGCTCGGATTTTGGATGTTTTCCTTGGCGGCGATTCCGGCGATCGTCGCGAGCGTGCCGGTGACGGTGCGTTGAGCAGTTGTCGTTCCCCATTCGATGACCGCCGCCGGCGTCTCCGGCGCTTTGCCGTATTTCATCAGCTGGCCGCAAATGTATGGCAAGTGATGAACCCCCATGTAAATGGCGATCGTATCGATGCCTTTGGCGAGGCTTTCCCATTTGATCTCGTCACGACTTCCGTCGCGCCGATGCCCGGTGACAAAGGCGACGCTTGAGCTGAACGCGCGATGGGTGACAGGGATGCCGGCATAAGCCGCCGCCGCGATGGCGGAGGTGATGCCGGGAACGATCTCAAATTCGATCCCATGTTTGGCCAGCGCCTCGGCCTCTTCGCCGCCGCGCCCGAACACGAACGGATCGCCGCCCTTTAAGCGGACGACCGTTTTTCCTTTTTTGGCATGCCAGACGAGCGCATGGTTGATCGTTTCCTGCTGCATGGCATGAAAGCCGGGCAGCTTGCCGCAAAAGATGAGTTCGGCGTCCGGCTTGGCATATGAAAGCAACTCTTCATTGATGAGACGGTCGTACAAAATGACATCCGCTTGCTGGATGCATTTTAATCCTTTGACGGTAATGAGTTCCGGGTCGCCGGGGCCGGCGCCGACAAGATATACTTTGCCCATCGTTGTTTCAGCCCCTTCGTGCATGATTCAGCCAGCCGCTGGAAAGCGGCATGGATGCTCGGCTGCTTTTATTGTAAATGGTCTGCCTTGGGATGAAAACGACCTTGTCAAATGACCTCCCGTTCTTTTTTGGCAGAGGACGGGGGAATCAGTCTGTTTTCGCGGCCGGGATCATTCCTCGCTCGCGCAGGTAGGCGAGCACTTGCTCGGCACATTCGTCAACCGAATAACGGTGTGTTTCGATCGTCAGCTCCGGTGCTTCCGGCGCCTCGTACGGCGAGTCGATGCCCGTAAATTCACGGATTTCCCCGCGGCGAGCTTTTTGATACAGCCCTTTCGGATCGCGCTTTTCGCATTCTTCAAGCGGGCAGTTGACGTAAATTTCGATAAACTCGTCTTCTTCGACTAAGCGGCGGACGAGCGCCCGGTCTTCGGCAAACGGCGAGATGAACGCCGTCAGCACAAACTGGCCGCTGTCGACAAACAGCTTTGCCACTTCGCCGATGCGGCGGATGTTTTCCGTCCGGTCGGCGGCGGAAAAGCCGAGATCTTTATTGAGCCCGTGCCGGATGTTGTCGCCGTCTAAGACATAATTCTGAATGCCGAGCTCAAACAGTCGTCTGGAGACAGCGTTGGCCACCGTCGATTTGCCGGAGCCGGACAGCCCGGTGAACCAAAGGATGGCGCTATGATGGCCGTTGCGCTTGCGACGATCTTCTTTTGTGACCGATGTGTGATGCCAAACGATGTTCGTGCTCATCGCGATCCTCCTTTAGCGCGCTGACGGGGCGACCGTTTCGCGTTCTTGCAGCCCTTTGATCAAGACGGCTGCCACTTCCGGGCGGCTGAACGTGCTCGGCGGCACTTGGCCGTTGCGCAGCATTTCACGAACTTTCGTGCCGGAAAGGACGACATGGTATTTCGCGTCATGCGGACACGTTTTTGTCGATGCCATCCCTTCGCATTTCGTGCAGTAAAAGCTATGTTCGAAAAAGAGCGGCGTAATGCCAAGCTCTTCAGCCGTAAAGTTCAAGAAGATTTTTTGCGCATCATACGTACCGTAATAATTGCCGACACCAGCGTGGTCGCGGCCGACGATGAAGTGCGTGCAGCCGAAATTTTTGCGCACCATCGCGTGGAAAATGGCTTCACGCGGACCGGCATAGCGCATCGCAGCTTGGAAGACGCCGAGGAAAACGCGGTCTTTCGGGTAATAGTTTTCCAGCAGCACTTGATAGCTTTCCATCCGGATGTCAGCCGGAATATCGTCCGCTTTCGTTTCGCCGACGAGTGGGTTTAAAAACAAGCCATCAACGATCTCGAGCGCGCATTTTTGAATGTATTCATGGGCGCGGTGAACCGGATTGCGCGTTTGGAAGCCGACAACGGTGTTCCAGCCAAACTCAGCAAACTTTTTCCGCGTTTCTGCTGGATCAAAATAAAACGAGGCGAATTGGCCTTTGTCGGTCCGTTTGACAAGCGTAATCTCCCCGCCGACATACACATCCGGTTTTTCAAACAGTTTGCGCACGCCTGGGTGAGCAAGTTCATCCGTTTTATAAACGAGCTTCGCTTCTTTCGTTTTGTCTGGGCGGTAAATGTCAGCGATCTCAATGACGCCGTAGACGTCGCCACGATAAACGAGTTTCGCCTTATCGCCGACGGCGAGCTCTTTCGCTTTTTCTTCTGTTACCGCGAGCGTGATCGGAATGCTCCAGACGGTGCCGTCAGACAGACGCATTGTTTCAACAACCGCGTCGTAATCCGTTTTCGTTAAAAAACCAGTGAGAGGGCTGTAGGCGCCCGTTCCGATCAGCTCCAAGTCGCTCAGTTCGGCTTTGGAGAGCTCGATCGTTTTGGTCGCCTCATCAAGCGGATAGTCCGGATTCCAACGATTGATCAATGTGCCGCCATGCGGGATGCTTACGCTCATGTTCATAACCTCCTAGATTGATAGATGTTGTGAAATGCCGCTGCCATGTTCATGAGGCAAGCGTTCTTTTTTCAGGCTAATGACGCCAAGCAGACGCTCAAGATGGCGATGACCGTATAGACGTCGCTGTCAAACAGCAGCTTGACGATTCGGAATGGCGTCCGATTCATCAGCGACGCCTATCGAGGCCGCCGCGCCGCTCGCCTCGATGTTCATGGCGAAGAAAAAGGATGCGATCAAAGCAATGGCAAGGAGCATATCGTTTTTCTCTCCTTAAGCGAGATGGAGACCGCATTCCGTCTTTCCTTGGCCGGCCCAGCGCCCGGAGCGCAAGTCGTTCGGATCTGTAGCCGGAGTGGTGCACGGGGCGCAACCGATGCTCGGGTAGCCGCGGTCGTGGAGCACATTGTACGGGAGATGGCGTTTGTACACGTAATTCCATACGTCTTTCCACGTCCAGTGAATGAGCGGACAGACTTTAATAGAACGGAACTTGTCGTCTTTGTTAATGTACTCGACATGCCGCCGCGTCGGCGATTGCTCGCGGCGCAAGCCGGAAATCCACGCCGTCACCCCGGTCAGCACCTCGCGCAGCGGAATGACTTTGCGCAGCTCACAGCATTTGTTCGGGTCGCGTTTCCATAACTCGTCGCCAAACTGCGCCTTCTGTTCTTCCAACGTCAAGCGCGGCTGCTTCATCACGATGCGAAGCGACGGATATTTTTCTTTCACTTTCGCGATCGTATCGTACGTCTCTGGAAAATGCAGGCCGGTATCCAAAAAGACGATTTCGGCGTCCGGTTTGATTTGGGAGATGAGATCAATCAGCACAATCCCCTCGATGCCGAAGCTGCACGCGTATACGATCTCATCGCCGTATTCGCGATACGCCCAAGCAAGGACGTCAAGCGCCCCTTTTGTTTCATTATCGGACGGAAAAGACGGTTTTTCCGCCTTTTCCCACTGATCATACGTGAGCATCGGTTTCTCCTCCTCACAAAATCAAAGAAAATCCACGTAATTAGTCGGATATATAGCGGCCAAACGGCAATTCGGCGGCGAAAATCCTTCCTTGCATGAATCAGAAAGAGCGGGAGAAAGGGTGCCCCTTATTTTACTAAAGATCTTCTTTAGCTGGAATTGGCACTTTGCTATAGGCGGCAGGTTGACGGAGTTCATTGAGCCAATTCCTCCCTCACTCCCGAGCAACGTATGCAACGCATGTCATTTAATTGATTAAAATTTTAGCACAATTGACGATAATGTCAATCATAGTTTTTCGATAGGAATTGTTTTTATACGAAACAGCTGCATTGCCTGCCTAGCAGCAGATGGGAGCGTTATTTTTTGCGCAGGCTTCCGAGCTCTTCGACAATCGCCTGCATTTCGCTTGGGCTGAACGTCTCGCGTTTCATCACCATCTCGTAAATGTCTCTCAACTCATCGTACCATTCCTCGGAAAAATGGGACGGCTTGATGGCATCCAAGTTCAGCACTTTCAACTTTTGCTTCAACTGTTCGATCATGTAGGCGACGTTTTCCGCCGACCGTTTTGATAAATCCATTCGTTTACTCCTTTCATGGCAAGTTACTATGTATTGTACCATAGGTGCAGGAAGAATGGGGAGAGATTGCCTGGCTTGCTTTTCTGATGAAAAACGGATGATGTGGTAAAATGTAGGTGCACATGCATAGTGCCAGTCTAAAAGGTTGGTGAAACACCTCGTTTTCTTCAAAATGGTTGTCGTGAACGCGCACAAAAGTTGTTGGCCCATTCGCACACGCTCCCCCGCTGGAGTTGTTTTTTCGTTACATCCCCGTCCTTCTAGGGACAAAAAGGGCTAGATGAAAAGAAATGAAGGAAAACTAACGGTGGAAAGCACCGTGGACATAGAGAGAGGGGTGGCTGTTTGGATGATTAAAGTGCTGTTTGTTTGTCTTGGAAACATTTGTCGCTCGCCGATGGCGGAAGCGGTCTTCCGTCATTTGGTGAAAGAGCGGGGGCTTGACGGTCTGATTGCCGTTGATTCGGCGGGAACAGGCAGCTGGCATGTCGGTGAGCCGCCGCATGTGGGGACAAGAAGGGTTTTGACTGAAAATAAGATCGACTACTCCGGCATCCGCGCCCGGCAAGTGAATCATCGTGACTTGGAAGAATTTGATTACATCATCGCCATGGACGCAGCCAACTTGAACGATTTGCGCCGATTGGCTGGCTCCCGTTCGAAAGCGGTGCTCGCCCGGTTGCTTGACTTTGTTCCCGACCGGGAAAAAGACGATGTGCCTGATCCGTATTATACCGGGAATTTTGCCGAAGTGTATCGCCTCGTCCGCTCAGGGTGCGAGCATTTGCTTGAGAGGATCATCCGCGACCATCGACTTGGTGTGGAGGAAACAAAATGACTTTGAGGGCGGCGCACCCGTCTAGGGAAAAACGGGGAAGGAGGGCAGCCGATGGTCGTAAATTTGGCGTTCATCCGTGAGTTGGCCCGCCGTTTTACGGAAGATGAAATCCCGCGTTTGTCGGCGGAATTGGCGTATTACTTTCTTCTGTCGCTCTTTCCGTTTTTGTTGTTTTTAATGACGCTGTTGGCGTATTTGCCGATTCCGCATGAAGATGTGCTTGCGCTCGTGCGGCAATACGCCCCGAAAGAGGCGCTTCACCTCATCGAGACGAACGTTTATCGTCTCATGAATGAGCAAAATGGGGGATTGTTGTCGTTTAGCATCATCGCAGCTATTTGGTCAGCGTCTAATGGCATGAGTGCCATTATGAGGGCATTCAACCGCGCTTATGATGTGCAAGAAGACCGGCCGTTTTGGATCGTACGCGGGCTGTCGATTGTGTTGACGCTCGGCATGATCGTTGTCATCATCGTTGCCCTCGTGCTTCCGGTCTTCGGGCGGATAATCGGGCTGTTTTTGTTCTCTGCTCTCGGGTTGTCGCAACAGTTTTTGGAGGTTTGGAACGCGTTTCGTTGGGTGACGAGTTCGCTGTTATTGTTTGCTGTCTTTACTGCCCTTTATTATTTCGCGCCGAACAAACAGCTTCGCTGCGTCAACGTCGTGCGCGGCGCGCTGTTTGCCACCGCCGGCTGGATTGCGGCGTCGCTGGCGTTCGCGTATTATGTCAACAACTTTGCCGATTACACGGCGATGTATGGCAGCCTTGGCGGGATGATCGTGTTGATGGTTTGGTTTTATTTGTCCGGCATGATTCTTGTCTTGGGCGGGGAACTCAACGCCATGTTTGACTGTGAGCGCGAAGGGAAAAGACGGCAGCGTTAGCGTGCATAAACGGTGCCGAGGCGGGATATCGTAACAATGCAGGGGATCTTGGCATAGGGGGGATCAAGATGACGAAACATACGAAAAAAGACGGGGGCACGAAGCAAAAAGGAAAAAACAGACCAAAGCATAAGACGAGTGGCAGTGCCAACGGCCAAAACGGCTATCATTGAAAGAAGCTGCCTCAAAAGGTGGTTCTTCGTTCAACATAGCACAACATATTGTAATATTGTGCCCCGGCGGTCGTTTTATGTGTATAGATGGAAATCAAAAAAAGGTGCCCTTCCCTTTTTGGAGGGCACCTTTCCTTTCATGCAAACACAGGCGCATCGAGCCGCCGCCGCTTTATTCAACGATTTCTTCGTGATGGTGGTAATAGCGCTCATAAATGTATTCAATTTCTGCATCGGTCATATAGGCGAGTTCCTCGCGCGACAATCCCCGCACTTTTTCGATAAACTCGATCATATTTTTCCGTTCCGTTCTGCTCATGATCGCCACTCCTTTATACTGTTTTAAAACAGAAACTTGATATCTTGGTTTTATTATATAACAGAGGGAACAAAATGGTCAACGATTTTTTTGAAAAAAATAAAAAATAAAAAACAAAAAACGGTCAAGCCGCTGTTTCCTGTTCCCGGCGGCTGACGAGGCAAATGGCCGGAACGAGGAGGACAGCGCTGACCGCAAGGAAAAAGGCGCGAGCAGAGAGATCAACCACGCTGCCGGCAAGCGGCGGGCCCGTCATGCTGCCGAGACTGTATAGCATCCCGCACAACAAATTGCCGGCGGGAAGCAGCTCTTTCGGCAACAGGTCGGTCATATAGGCGATGCCGAGCGAGAAGAGCGAGCCGGTAAACATGCCAGCGGTGAACAAACAAGCAGCCAACCCAACCGTGGACGCACCGACAGTGAGGGCAATCAAAAAACAACCGGCGCCGGCCAAGAGTGCACCGGTGATGATCTCGCGCCGCCCGAACCGGTCGCTGAGCGCTCCGAGCGGAAGCTGAAAGATGATGCCCCCAAGCGAGAAGCATGGCAAGATGAAGGCGATCTGCTCAGCGCTCATCCGCTCACGCAAGGCGTACAGCGGGAAGATGGAATGGACAGCCGCTTCTAAAAAACCGTAGGCAAACGGCAACAAAAGCGCTGGCCATGCCTGTTTCCAAGCGCCAATAAACCGACCGGCCGCCGACGAAGAACGTTCAAGCGGCTTTGGTTTTTCGTTCGGCAGCCAAAAGACGCCGATCCAACCGGCGAAACTAAGGAGAGCAGCTAAATAAAACGGAAGCGCCTTCTCGACCGAAGCGAGTGAAGCCAACAGCGGGCCGATGGTGAAGCCGAGGCCGAACGCCCACCCATACAGCGACAATCGCCGTCCGCGTTCAGTCGGCAGCGAAAAGTCCGTAATCCACGTTTGTGTCGCAAAATGAAGCATATGATCGCCGATGCCGATGGCAAAGCGAAGAACAAGCCAAAAGAAAAGAGAAGGAAAAAGTGGAAAAAGAATAAGCGAACATATTACAATGAAACCACCAAGGAGAATGAGGAGCCGATAGCCATAGCGTCTCAGCGGCCGTTCCAAAAATGGCGAAATGGTCAAGACACCGATATACAGGGCGGCGGCGTGCGCCCCGTTAACGGACGAAGAGACGCCGTTTTCATCAAGAAGCATCGCCAAAAGCGGCAGCAACATCCCTTGCGATAGACCAGAGACGGCGACAATCCCGGTTAAGATGGCAAAACGCATCGTGCATCCCCATTTCAGTTGAAATCGCAGGCCAATCAAACAAGCGAGGCCGGATGTTTCCTAGGGCGAATGAATGCCCTTATCCATCGTACATAGAAACGGCGGTCAATGCAACGAAAACAATCAAGAGGAAAGGTGGAAGAGAAATGAACAAGGTGTTTGCTTGGATGACATGGATCGGCGTGCCGGTGTCGGTCATCGGCGGGTTTCTTCATTGGCCGACTGTCTTGATGTTTGTGCTGTACTGTTTGACGATCATTGCGCTCGCCAGCTATATGGGGCGAGCGACGGAAAGCTTGGCGATCGTCGCCGGACCGCGCATTGGCGGGCTGTTGAACGCGACGTTTGGCAACGCGGTCGAGCTGATCATTTCCATTTTTGCCTTGCAGGCTGGACTCGTTGACGTCGTGCTCGCTTCCTTAACCGGTTCGGTGCTCGGGAACTTGCTTTTGGTGGCTGGGCTATCGTTTTTTGTCGGCGGACTAAAATATAAGCGGCAAGAATTCAACATTTATGATGCTCGTCATAATGCCGGGCTGCTGACTTTTGCTATCTTCATCGCTTTTGTCATTCCGGAAGTGTTTACCATGCATATGAATCACAGCGAACAAGTCGCGTTGAGCGTTGGCATTTCGATCATCATGATCTTGCTTTACGCCGCTGCCCTTTATTTCCGGCTTGTCACCCATCGCGGCGTATATCAGCATAAATCAGAAGAAGTGGAAGAACATGAAGAGCCCGAATGGGGCAAAGGGAAAGCGACCGCCATTTTGGCGCTGGCGACGGTTGCGGTCGCCTATTTATCGGAACGGCTCGTTCATACGTTTGAAACGGTCGCCGAGTCATTCGGCTGGAGCGAGCTGTTTATCGGGATCATCATCGTGGCCATCGTCGGCAATGCGGCGGAGCACGCTTCCGCGGTGATTATGGCGTACAAAAACAAAATGAATGTCGCGGTGGAAATTGCCGTCGGCTCGACATTGCAAATCGCCATGTTCGTTGCGCCGGTGCTTGTGCTCGTTTCGCTTTTGTTTCCGGAAAAAATGCCGCTTGTCTTTTCACTTCCTGAGCTGGTGGCGATGGCTGCTTCCGTCCTTTTGATGATCGTGCTGTCAAATGATGGTGATACGAACTGGTTTGAAGGAGCAACATTGCTCGCTGCCTATACGATCATGGGCATCGGTTTTTACTTGCTGTAAGTGACTGCATCCGGGTATTCGACGTCCGGGTGTTTTTTTGGCGGGTGCGGGAAGTGGGGCGCCAAACGGGGAAAATTTTCGCCGCCGCGGATAAACGGCGCATTTTGAAAGAAACTAACAGTGAATAACGTGGGAAGAAAGGAGTGAAGACGATGAAAAAGTGGGCTGTTTCGCTGTTCGTGAGCGTGCTTCTTCTTTATGCGGCGGCGTTTTCGGCGCTGGCGGCTGCCGGCAAACCGGCGCCCGGTGCGGTGATTGATATATCGAAAGAAAATACGTATCCGAACCCGACGCAAGATTTGCCGCATTTGGAACCGAGCTCGTTTACAAAACAGCTGTTAAGATCGGCGAATGTGAAAATTGAGAATCCCGAATTGATCCATCTCTTTAATGAATCTTCGGCGACCGACACGCCATGGGCCGTTGGCTATCGAGCGACGATTTATTTAGGCCAATGGCCGCTCAATTACCAGTCGATCGAAACGTCGACGAACTGGGAATATCAAAAGGTCAACACGAATTTCCTTGATAACCGCGGCGGCGATACGGCGCAAAAGTTGTACTATAAACAAGAAATGCAAAAATACGTCCGCGGCGGGTTGACGGTGAAAGTGCCGAATGAAGACGCGGTTAAGCGGATGATGTTAAACAAAGCGATGGAAAAGACGAACTTGCCGCTCTCTTTCAGCACGGTTGTCGGCCTTGGCACGAAAAAAGACCAACCGTACAACGTACCGGCGAAAAAAATAGGTTATTTGTACGCGTACGCTCCGGCGGTGAATGAAAAAGGGAAAGTAACATACGGGGAAGTGTACGTCGTGCTCAAAGGAAACAAAAAGAAAATTGTCGTCAAAAACGTGACGACAAGAGGGGTTGGGGCGTGGATTCCGGTGCAGGATCGCCTGTACATGTCATATGTGGTGAGTGAACAGCCAAGATAAAACGTCAAGGAAAAGCTCCTTGACGTTTTTTATCGGCCAATGCGCGCGGACCGCTTCGTAAAATCGACGCCGCGGTAATACGTCTGCTTCACAAGGACGTTCGGTCCGAGGCAGCGTGCCGACGGGCAGTGGCAAAGAAGCTCCCTAGCAAGCTTTGAGCGCCGCCATTTGTCATACACGTCTGGCAGCGAATCGTGAATGATGTTGCCAAGCGGCGGTTCATCACCGAAATCGGTGACGATGACATCGCCGGTGAAAATATTGACATTGAGCCGTGAACGTCCGTCTGGATCGTTGCGCACGGTGACGTTTTTGCTTTCATACAGCCGCTTCAATAGGCGCACATCTTCTTCGTTGTCGCTGCACGGGTAAAACGGCAGCGTGCCAAACAGCATCCAGACGTTTTCGTCGCGAATGTCAAGCAAATGGTGAATCGCTTCGCGCAATTCGTCCAAGCTCAACGTCTCCAAAGCGCTGGCAAAATCGCTCGGATACATCGGATGGATTTCATGGCGCCGGCAGCCCATTGCCTCGACAACTTGGCGGTGGATCGTTTCCAAGTGGCGGACGGTTCGTTTGTTTAACATCGTTTCCGCCGATACCATCACGCCGGCATTTGCCAGCGCTTTTGCATTGTCAAGCATGCGCTGGAAGTATTTCTCGCGTTGGGCGCGCGTCGGCTTCCGCTCCATCATGGCAAAACCACCTTCGACAAAGTCGTCGATCGTCCCCCAGTTGTGCGAGATATGGAGCACATCCAAATACGGAATGACTGGTTCATAGCGAGACAAATCCAACGTCAAGTTCGAATTGAGCTGCGTCCGCACCCCGCGCTCGTGCGCGTAGCGGAGAAGGGGAACGACGTATTGTTCGACGGATTTTAATGACAGCATCGGCTCGCCGCCGGTGATGCTTAATGACCGCAAATGCGGAATTTCCTCGAGCCGGCGGAGCAACATATCAAGCGGCAGCGCCTCGGGATCTTTCATTGTCAACGTATAGCCAACAGCACAATGCTCACAGCGCATATTGCAAAGCGTCGTTGTGGTAAACTCAATATTCGTCAGTTGTAGTTTTCCATATTCTTCAATATCGACGTACGCTTCCCAAGGGTCATACGCCGGTGTAATGGCTGGCATGGTGGATGAGCGCATGGTCTTCTCCTCTTTCCATTCAAAGTCCCAACGTTCATTATCGGCAACAGTCACTCCGCTTGTCAATCGTTTTGGCCGCTGATCCTCTATCCCATTCCTATGAGGCGGGCGGGGGACTGATGAGACAGAAAAGAAAGATTTTTTCCATAACCGAGAAAAAGCAGTATAATAGAAGAAGATGAGACAACTGCCAATAGGGCGATCCAAAAGGAAAGGGCGTGGAATCAGCATGGAAAAATTCCAGCAAAGCATGTATGACTTGATCGTTGAGACATCAACGAAGCTGCCGAAGGACGTTCGCCGAGCGATCGCTCGGGCGAAAGCGCGCGAAAACGCCGGCACGCGGGCGGCCATGGCGCTCAATACGATCGTCGAGAACATTCAGATGGCGGATGAAAACGTGTCGCCGATCTGTCAGGACACCGGCTTGCCGACGTTTAAAATCAAAGTGCCGGTCGGCGTGAATCAAATCGAAATGAAAAAAGCGATCCGCGCCGCCATTGTCGAAGCGACGAAAAACGGCAAGCTGCGTCCGAACTCGGTCGACTCGCTCACCGGCAAAAACAGCGGCGACAACTTAGGGGAAGGCGTGCCGGTCATTAAATTCGAACAATGGGAAAACGATTACATTGACGTTCGCCTTATTTTAAAAGGCGGCGGTTGTGAAAACAAAAACATTCAATACAGCCTTCCGTGTGAACTCGAGGGGCTCGGCCGCGCCGGCCGCGACCTTGACGGCATCCGCAAATGCATTTTGCATGCGGTGTACCAAGCGCAAGGGCAAGGATGCAGCGCCGGCTTTATCGGCGTCGGCATCGGCGGCGACCGCTCATCGGGCTATGAGTTGGCGAAAGAGCAGCTGTTCCGTCCGGTCGATGATGTCAATCCGATTGAAGAATTGCGCCAACTCGAAGAATACATTATGGAAAACGCCAACAAACTTGGCATCGGCACGATGGGCTTTGGCGGCGAATCGACGCTGCTTGGCTGTAAAATCGGCGTTATGCACCGCATCCCGGCGAGCTTCTTCGTTTCGGTCGCCTACAACTGCTGGGCGTTTCGGCGCATGGGCGTGAAAATCGACCCGGCGACCGGTGAGATCATCGAATGGCTGTACCAAGACGGCGAAGACGTCGATTTTGCAAAAGAGTTGGAAAAAGCGGAAGCAGCCGCGGCGCTTGAACAAGGCGACACACGCGTCATCGACCTTGTTCCGCCGCTGTCGGAAGAACAAGTGCGCCAGCTTCGCGTCGGCGACGTCGTCCGCATCAGCGGCGTCATTTACACCGGCCGCGATGCCATTCATAAATATTTGATGGACCATGACGCGCCGGTCGACTTGAACGGGCAAATCATTTATCATTGCGGCCCGGTCATGTTAAAAGATGAAGAAGGCCGCTGGCACGCCAAAGCTGCCGGCCCGACGACAAGCATCCGTGAAGAGCCGTACCAAGGCGACATCATGAAAAAATTCGGTGTCCGCGCTGTCATCGGCAAAGGCGGCATGGGCGCGAAGACGCTGCAAGCGTTAAAAGAACACGGCGGCGTGTATTTGAACGCCATCGGCGGCGCGGCGCAATATTACGCCGATTGCATCAAATCCGTGGAAGGCGTTGATTTGCTGGAGTTTGGCATCCCCGAAGCGATGTGGCATTTGCGCGTCGAAAACTTCACTGCTGTTGTCACGATGGATTCGCACGGCAACAGCTTGCATGAAGATGTGGAAAAATCGTCGCTTGAAAAGCTGGCTCAGTTCAAAGAGCCGGTGTTCAAGTAAGAAGGAGAGCTGAATTTCAAGCACATGGCTATTGGTATTCAAACAAGCTGATCCCGTTTTCTTCTCTGTCCCCAAAGCGCTTGCTTTTGGGGCCTTTTTTTGCAAAAAATGGCGCGCGTAAAGCGGTCAGGGGTGAAAACAATAAGAAAGAGGAAAAGATGGCGGCCAAGGAGGAACTAGGCATGAGATGGCTCATTTCTCTCGTTTTAGCGCTCTCGCTTTTTCCCGCCCCTGCTTTTGCCATAAGCAATGCGCCGATCCATTGGGGATTTAAGAGAAGCGAAAACCACGAGCCCCCATCGGCGGGAAAAGAGCTCGATGAACTGCTCGCCAAATATGACGCCTTTTATTTAGGCGACACGAGCGAAAAAACGATCTATTTAACATTTGACAACGGGTATGAAAACGGCTATACGGCGCAAATTTTGGACGTGTTAAAGGAAAAACATGTGCCAGCCGCCTTTTTTGTCACTGGTCATTATTTGCAAACAGCGCCCGATTTAGTCAAACGGATGGCGGCGGAAGGGCATATCATCGGCAACCATTCATGGCACCATCCCGATTTGACGGCGGCAAGCGAAGAGCGGTTCCGTGAAGAGCTGGAAAAAGTAAAAGAAAAGACCGAGGAATTGACCGGGCAAAAAGGGATGGCGTACCTTCGCCCGCCGCGCGGCATTTTCAGCGAACGGACGTTATCTCTCGCCCGCGACCTTGGCTATTATCACGTCTTTTGGTCGCTTGCGTTCGTCGACTGGCAAACTGACCGCCAGCGCGGCTGGCAATATGCTTACGACCAAATCATGAAACAAATCCATCCGGGGGCGATTTTGCTGTTGCATTCCGTGTCCAAAGACAATGCCGAAGCGCTGCCGAAGGTGATCGACGACTTGCGCAAACAAGGGTATACGTTTGCCAGCTTAGATGAGTTGATGGTGAAAAAGATGGGCCTCCATCCGCGGCTGTTTCGCCCATAAGCCGCTTTCATCACTTGAGCGCAAAAGTGGTACGAAACGTTGTGTGTTGGACCATTCGAAAACCCGCCTCGTTCTGTCAACCGAACCATATGCCGCTGCCTCGTCCTGCCAACAAGTTGGTTCGACGGGGCGTTTTTCGTTATAATAGGGGCACGGACAAATGAGAAAGGTGAGAACGATGTGGAAGCAAACGATTACCGTGCCCGCGCCGTACGATTTTGCGCATGCGTTGGAGCGATTGGCGCTCGATCCGCTGCTGGCGGTTGATCTAGAGCGGCAGCGCGTCACCGTGCCGCTTCATCTCGATGACGTAAAGGTGCCTGTCGTGGTGGAAAGCATCGGCGCGAAAGACGCCCCGCGCTTTATCGTGTCGGGGCCGCATCCCGAGCGGCAACAGGAGATCATCGAACGGATTTCTCATCTGTTTCAATGGCGGACGCCCCTTGCCTCGGTGCACGGCCACTTTCAGGCGACCGAGCTGGCGCCGCTGTTTGCCCGTTATGAGGGGCTGCCGTTGGTGCTTGATTTTGATTTGTATTTTTGCCTCGTCAAATGTTTGATCCACCAACAGCTTCATCTCAAAGTCGGCTATCGGCTCACAGAGCGGTTTGTGAAAACGTTCGGCGAGGAGCGGGACGGCGTTTGGTTTTACCCGCGCCCAGAAGAGATCGCGGCCCGCTCGTACGAGGACTTGCGCGCCTTGCAGCTGAGCGGGCGGAAAGCCGAATATATCGTCGATGTGTCGCGCCTCATTGCCGAGGGGAAGCTGCGGCTTGATGAAATCGAGCAGATGGAAGACGGCGAGGTGATGGAGAGGCTGACCGCCGTGCGCGGCATCGGTCCGTGGACCGTGCAAAATTTCCTCCTCTTCGGCCTCGGCCGCCCAAACGTCTTCCCGCCGGCGGATATCGGTTTGCAGCGGGCGGTCGAAAAATGGTTCGGGCTTCCGAAGCGGCCGACCACAAAAGAGATGGCGGCGCTTGGCGAACGATGGAAGCCGTACGCCAGCTATGCGGCGCTTTATTTATGGCGAAGCATTGAATGAGAGGGACCGATATGGCAAAGCAACAAATGAACATCAAAATCAAAAAAGGCGAGCAATTTCCCGTGACGATTCAACGGATCGGCATTAACGGCGAAGGGGTCGGTTATTTCCAAAAACAAGTCGTCTTCGTCCCCGGCGCCTTGCCGGGTGAAGAAGTCATCGTTGAGGCGACGGACATCCACCCAACCTACGCCGAGGCGAAAATCAAGCGCATCCGCAAGCGCTCGCCAAACCGCATCAAGCCGCCCTGTCCGCTCTATGACCAGTGCGGCGGCTGCCAGTTGCAGCACTTGGCGTACGAGGCGCAGCTCGAGGCGAAGCGCGACATTGTCATCCAGGCGCTCCGCCGCCATGCCCGGCGCCTCGATGTCGACAAGCTTGACATCCGCCCGACGATCGGCATGGACAACCCGTGGCATTACCGAAACAAAAGCCAGTTTCAAGTTGGAATGAAGGAAGGGAAGGTGCTCGCCGGCCTGTACGGCCTCAACTCCCACCGGCTCATCGATTTATCGGAATGCCGCGTCCAGCATCCGCAAACGACGCGCGTCACGAACATCGTGAAAACGATTTTGCAAGACTTGCACATCCCGATTTACAACGAGCGGACAAGAATGGGCGTCGTGCGGACGATCGTCGCCCGCGTCGGCTTTCATACCGGCGACATCCAGCTTGTGCTTGTGACAGCGACAAAAGACATTCCGCGCAAAGAGCTGTTGATCGAGGAAATCCGCCGCCGTCTTCCAGAAGTGAAATCGATCGTGCAAAACATCAACGGCGAAAAAACGTCGCTTATTTTCGGCGACGAGACAGAAGTGCTCGCCGGCGACGAATACATTCAAGAAACGCTCGGCGATTTGTCGTTTGAACTGTCGGCGCGCGCCTTTTTCCAGCTCAACCCGTTGCAGACGGTGAAATTGTACGACGAAGTGAAAAAAGCGGCCGCCCTCACCGGAACGGAGCGGATCGTTGACGCTTACTGCGGCGTCGGCACGATCGGTTTGTGGCTTGCTCGCGATGCCAAAGAAGTGCGCGGCATGGACACGATTCCGGAAGCGATCGAAGACGCGCAAAACAACGCCAAAAAGCATGGGTTCACCAACACGCACTATGTCGTCGGCAAAGCCGAATATTGGCTGCCAAAATGGGTGAAAGAAGGCTGGAAGCCGGACGTCATCATCGTCGACCCGCCCCGCGTCGGCTGCGACCGGGCGTTGCTTGAAACGATTCTCCACGTCCGCCCGAAAACGGTCGTCTACGTCTCGTGCAACCCATCCAGCCTCGCCCGCGATCTCGATGCCTTGGCCGCACAATACCGCATCGACTACATCCAGCCGGTGGACATGTTTCCGCACACGGCGCATGTGGAAGCGGTGGCGAAATTAACGCTGCAATTTTGACACTCCACGCGTCTTCAGCCGTGTGGAGTGTCAATGGAAAATGAAATCGGGTTCTTCCACTCCTTTTTGGGAGAAAGAAGAGAGGAAGAAAAAGTGGGGGAACCCTTGGAAAAGCAAGGAAAAAAGATCGAAATGAGAGAAAAATGAATTAAGCCAGAGGCAATAAAATATCTGTTCGTGACACACTTCCATCCTGATCATGCCAGCATGGTAGAAAACATTAAGAAATTCGGAACTTCCTTTATTTTGTTTGAACATACAGATGTCCATGAGCAATTTTTGCTCTCCCTCCATCATGAAAATGGCAACTCAAGGAGCGCACATTCTCATAGAAAACCAGAGCAAGGCTGAGCGCGCATTTTTCAATCACGGCCATGATGTGGAGGAGGGTCATGCCATCAAGTGAAACGTTTGCCTCACCTATTGCATCAACAAGAAATTCCTTCTAACAGGGCTCGCCGTTAGAAGGGATTTTTTATTTGGAAAAATAAGACGCTGGCCGCTTCGAATTCAGCAAAAGGGAAGCTGAGGCATTATATCTTAGCAAAAATACGCCTCGAGTCGTAGACAAAATATATCTTTGGAACATGATGGGATTCGGGTTGTCTGCGGTACGATGGAAGACGAAAGGAGGCGAAAGGATGGCAAAAAAGATCGGGCTGTTCGTTGCCGGCGCGGTGGCGTTGCTTGTGCTGCTGTTTCATCTTGGGCCGCTTGTCGGGTTGGCAATCACGCTGGCGGTGCTGTACTATGCGTTCAAGAAATGTTTGAAAGCCCCGTCGACGTTCGGGAAAATCGTGTGGGCATTGATTGGCTGTGCAGCGTTAGTTGTCAGCGCTTCGAATGTGCCAGCGCTCATCGCGCTTGTCGCGGCGTATGTGTTGTATGTCGTGTATAAAAAATGGAATGGAGTGAAAGACGAGCGCGTCGTTCCAGAAGCAGACGACCCGTTTGTCAACTTTGAAAAACAATGGGCGGAGCTGCAAAAGCATTATTCATGAAATCAATGGAAAAGGAGCGAATCGATGATGAGTGTGTTCTCACGTTTGAAAACGATCATTGAAGCCGATCTCCATGAATGGCTTGACGAAAAAGAAAAGAAAAACCCGATCGCGCTTCTCAATCACTATTTGCGCCAATGTGAACAGGAAGTCGAGCGGGTGCGGCAGCTGCTCGAGCGCCAATATGTGCTGAAAGAGCAATTTGCCCGCGAACATCGCGAAGCCGAACAGATGGTGGAAAAACGAAGCAAGCAGGCGGAGGTGGCGGCGCAAGCCGGGGAAATGGAGCTGGCCGAATTTGCGCGGCGCGAACAAGCGCAATACGCGGAGCGGGCGGCCCGCTTAAAACAGCTGCTCGAGCAAGCGAGCCGTGAGCTGTTTGAGTTAGAAGCGAAATATGAAGAAATGAAGCATAAGCTGAAAGATATGCAAATGCGGCGCATGGAGCTGATGGGGCGGGAGAATGCGGCTCGGGCGCACTACCGCATCCATCGGGTGGTCAACGGGGACGCCGGCCCGGCGTTGGCGGCGTTTGCTGATGCGGAAGTCTACCTTGACCGCCTTGAGCGGCAAGTTCGTTCCGATTATTACCGAAGCACGATCGATGCGCGCATCGCTCAGCTGGAAAAGCAGTTGCAGGAAGGAAAATAACCGGATATGCTAAAGGCGTACATGGTTACGCCTTTTTCATTTTGGACAACAGGGGGCTCCCCACATGCTTGATCAACGGAAGAAAACTGACTATGTCAGTTGGGTTGTTTTGGTGACACTGCTCCTTTTTGCAATCGAAATTTCGTTTTTTCGCCCGGGCGTGCTGTTTTCGTTAAGTATATCGGTCTGTTTGATTTATGTTGGAAGGAAAAAATGGCATCGGCGGAAAGGAAAATGGCTGTTTTGGCTTGGCTGCATCATGTTGGCCATTCATGTGTTAACGATGATGGCCGCTCGTTTTGTCATGGTCGCGCTGTTGGGTTATGCCCTTTGGCAATTGTTTCAGTCGAAGCGGCATCCGACGGTGATCCGCCCGACTATGGCTGAGAACTCGTATGGGGGAGAGGAAATCGTGCGCCGTCAACCACTGTTTCAAAATGTATGGGTTGGCCGGCAAGCGACCCCAGAACGGGTGTATGAGTGGAATGATGTCAATATCCAAACGGGGATCGGGGATACGGTCATTGATGTCAGCTATACTGTGCTTCCGAAAGGGGAAGCGGTCATTATCGTGAGAGGGTTGATCGGCAACATTCGAATTCTCGTTCCGTACGAAATTGAAACACGGCTCGTTCATTCCGCCATTTTTGGTGTTGCCTCGCTGTTTGGCAAGGAACAGGAGAAAATGTTCAACGAGACGCTCATTTATCAAACTTCTTCGTATGATCAAGCGGAGCAAAAGCTAAAAATCGTCACCTCGATGATCATTGGCAATGTCGAGGTGACACGCGTATGAGCCGACCGATGCTCGCTTCTGTTTTGCTTGCGCTTGCGCTTGCTGTGGCGTTGCTCATTTCCTTTCTCTATTTCCTTCCGCCTGGAATGTGGTCGTCTTTGTGGGATCAAACTGTGATGGGGTTGCCGTTTTTGTTGTTTGTGTTCGCTGTAAGCCTGTGTATGGGGATTGCTGTTGGACTTATGCTTGATTCCTTCTTTCGCCAGCAATGGCAAGCGGTTGTGCAGGCGCTTCGGCACATTGAACAAGGAGAGATGGGGGAGTTGCATCGGGAAGAGCCGCCGCCGGAACTGCAAGAGCTTTGGCGGCAAATCGTGAAGCTGCAAGCGCAATGGCGCGCGCAAACGAAACGCGTGCAAAAGTTAGCGGCGGAAAAGGCCGAACAGGAAGAACGGCTCGTTGAACGCATTCTTTCCGAAGAACGCACGCGGCTGGCGCGGGAACTGCATGATTCCGTAAGCCAACAATTGTTCGCCGCTTCGATGATGATGTCAGCCGTTATGGAAACGATGCCGCCCGATGATGAACGCCATCGGAAGCAACTGAAAATGGTCGAACAAATGATTCACCAGTCGCAATTGGAAATGCGGGCGCTGCTTCTGCACTTGCGGCCGGTGCAGCTGAAAGGCAAATCGCTTCAAGAAGGGATGACCGAACTGCTCACGGAATTGGCGGGCAAAGTGCCGCTCGAGATGAAATGGAACATCGAAGACGTTCCGCTCGATAAAGGGGTGGAAGATCATCTGTTTCGCATTTTGCAAGAGTCGCTTTCCAACACGCTGCGCCATGCGAAAGCGAAGTCGTTGGAAGTATTGCTCATCGAACGGGACGGGTTTGCCATTTTGCGCGTCACCGACGATGGCGTTGGCTTTGATGTGGAACGTTCGAAAAGCGGCTCGTACGGGTTGCAGCACATGTATGAGCGGGCGGCGGAAATCGGTGGGATGTTGAAAATTGTCAGCTTAAAAGGTCAAGGAACGAGGTTGGAAGTGAAAGTGCCGCTTTTGCACAGGGGGGATGACCGTGATTAAGGTACTGCTTGTCGATGATCATGAAATGGTGCGGCTTGGCGTGTCGGCGTATTTATCCGCCCAACCAGATATGGAGGTGATTGGCGAGGCGGAAGATGGTAAAAAAGGGGTGGAGCTCGCCCTCCAGTTGCGTCCGGATGTCATTTTAATGGACCTCGTGATGGAACCGATGGACGGCATTGCGGCGACGCGCGAAATCATCGGCGCGTGGCCGGAGGCGAAAATCATTGTCGTGACGAGTTTTTTGGATGATGAAAACGTGTTTGCCGCGCTTGAAGCAGGGGCGACGAGCTATTTATTGAAAACATCGAAAGCGAGCGAAATTGCCGACGCCATTCGCGCCACGTTCCACGGGCAATCGGTGTTCGAACCGGAAGTGGCCGGAAAAGTGATGCGAAACTATCGGAAACAAGAAGAGCGCCTGCCGCATGAGCAGCTCACGAGCCGGGAGATGGAAGTGCTTTTGTTGATGGCGCAAGGGAAAACGAATCAAGAAATGGCCGATGAATTGTTCATTTCACTTAAAACGGTGAAAGTGCATGTAAGCAACATCCTCGCCAAACTCGGCGTCCAAGACCGGACGCAAGCGGTCATTTACGCGTTTCGGCATGGCTTGGTGAAATGAGGAGCGTGTGAGTGGCACAAGCGCTATGCATTGAGAGTATGCTATGTCGAACGCGATTCATTTTTTGATAGGGAGTAGGTGTTCTGTGAACACCAAAACCGCTCCGTTTCATCAAGATGAACATGGAAGATGAAACGGAAGCGGTTTTTGACGTGCGGTGGACAGGGAAAATGGCTGGCTAACTGAGAGGAGTTACGCTTGCTTGGTCAGTTGGCGAAGTTTTCGGTCGTGGTGGAGCACTTTTGTTGTCAACACTTCGACCGAGGCTTGAGTATCTGTTAATTCTTCTTCAAGGTGGTCGATTCGTTCGTTCAGTTGTCTGTTCATCTGTTGCATTTCCTCACGAAGGGAGTCGATTTTGGCCTCAAGCCGAGTCTCAACAGCGTGGATTTCTGCCCGAAGCTGTTGCCCCATTTCTTGCATCTCGCTGCGGAGTTGTTGTCCCATTTCTTGCATCTCGTTGCGGAGCTGTTGTCCCATCTCTTGCATTTCATTGCGGAGCTGTTGTCCCATCTCTTGCATTTCACTGCGGAGTCGTTGCTCCATTGTTTGCATTTCATGGTGAAGTCGCTGTTCCATCGTTTGCATTTCATGATGCAGTCGTTGCTCCATTTCCTGCATTTTCGAGCTAATTTTGTCAGAATGCTGTTCGAGCGCTTGAAGCACCGCTTGAATGATTGTTTTCTCTTCCACTTTTTCTCACCTCCTCACAGGTATTATACAAAGAAACGGGGCGAGAAAGAAAGAGAAAATATGGTGGTTTTCGTCGAACGTTGACGGTTCGGTTTTTGGTTTAGGATCGCGCGTTTTCGGTTTATCATGCCGCCCGCTTTGCCGTACAATAAACTCATATAAAAAGGCTGTTTTGGCCGCAAAGGAGATGACGATGTTGGACGCAGGATGGAAGTTCGACAACAGTTATGCAAGGCTGCCGGAGCGCTTTTTCAGCAAAGTCCTCCCCACGCCGGTGCGCGCGCCGAAGCTTGCGGTGCTCAATCGTTCGTTGGCAGTCAAGCTTGGGTTGAATGAGGAAGCGTTGCGAAGTGAAGATGGGGTGGCTGTGTTCGGTGGAAACCAAATTCCAGGCGGAGCTGAGCCGCTGGCGCAGGCGTATGCAGGGCATCAGTTCGGTTATTTTACGATGCTTGGCGACGGACGGGCGGTGTTGCTGGGCGAGCACGTCACCCCAAGCGGGGAGCGGGTGGACATCCAGCTGAAAGGCTCGGGCCGGACGCCGTATTCGCGCGGCGGCGATGGGCGGGCGGCGCTTGGGCCGATGCTGAGGGAGTACATTGTGAGCGAGGCGATGCACGCGCTTGGCATCCCGACAACGCGAAGTCTTGCGGTCGTCACAACGGGAGAGACCATTATGCGCGAAACGGAATTGCCTGGGGCGGTGTTGACCCGTGTCGCCTCGAGCCATCTGCGCGTCGGGACGTTTCAATACGCGGCGCAATGGGGGACGATAGAGGAGTTGCGCGCTCTGGCCGATTATGCGCTCTGGCGCCATTTTCCTGGCTTTGAGGAAGCTGAGAACCGCTATTTGTTTTTGCTTGAACAAGTGATCGAACGCCAAGCGGAACTGATCGCGAAATGGCAGCTTGTCGGCTTTGTCCACGGGGTGATGAACACGGACAATATGACGATCAGCGGGGAAACGATCGACTATGGGCCGTGCGCGTTTATGGACACATACAGCCTGGAGACGGTGTTCAGTTCGATTGATACGGAAGGGCGGTATGCGTACGGAAACCAGCCGTACATCGGGGGCTGGAATTTGGCAAGGTTTGCGGAAAGCTTGTTGCCGTTGCTTGATGAGAATGAAGAAAAAGCGATCGCGCTTGCCCAAGGGGCGCTTGATGAGTATCCGAAGCGGTATCACCACCATTGGCTTAGCGGGATGCGGGCGAAGCTCGGCCTTGCCGAGGAGCAGGAAGGGGATCAGGAGCTTATTGCGGATTTATTGCGGCTGATGGAGGCGCATCGCGCTGATTACACGAACACGTTCCGGGCGTTGACGTTAGGCGAGTATACGGGAATGGCGCTGTTTGATTCCGCTGAGTTCCGGGAGTGGCAGGAGCGCTGGCAAACAAGGCTCAGCCAAGAATCGGTGTCAAGGGAAGAAGCGTATGAGCGGATGCGCCGCCATAATCCAGCTGTGATCCCGCGCAACCACCGGGTTGAAGAGGCGTTGGCCGCCGCGGTCCATGACGGCGACTACAGCGTGATGGAGCGTTTCCTTGAAGCGCTGTCTGACCCGTACGCCTACTCGCCGGAGCAAGAGAAATACGCGGAACTGCCTCCGCCGTCCGACCGCCCGTACCGGACGTTTTGCGGGACGTAATGGTGATGGCGTTTTCGTTTAGCGGCAAAGGAGAAACGAATCACCTTTTGCATCGTCTAATTTGGATAGAGGTGGTGTGAGTGAAGCGAAGTGTTCTTCTCTTTGCCGTGGTGGGAATGTTGTTTGTATGTGATGCCGTCTTTCCTTCGCAATTGGCTGAGACGGACAAAACAAAAGAACCATATGCGTCGTTTCGCCAGCGTATCATCATCCGCGATTCGGTTGATCAGCCGCTTTCTCCTCATGTGAAACAAGCAGGGGCGATGGAAACAACTAGCGAACCACAGCTGTTGCCTAACGTCGATTTGAACCATTCGATTGTGATAACGAAGATGCCGCATATCGAGGAAACGAGGAAAAATTGATGAAAGGCATCGCTTTTAACAAATGAAACAGCGATTGTTCAATGGGGGGCTGGGCTTGAGCCCTTTTTTCTTTTTTCCTCTTTACTTTTACGTTGCGTCAAGGTGTATCGTCATGAATAGGGAGGTGAGGGAAGTGGAGTACACGGTGCATGAGCTGGCGAAACTGGCGGGGATCACGAGTCGGACGCTTCGATATTATGATGAGATTGGCTTGCTGAAGCCGGCGCGATGGAGCGAAGCCGGTTATCGGCTGTACGGGCCGCGCGAAGTCGATCGTTTGCAGCAAATTCTCTTTTATCGTGAACTTGGCGTCGATTTGGAAACGATCAAACAAATCATTCATTCCCCGTCCTTTGATGAATTGAAAGCGCTAAGGGAGCACCGCCAACAGCTGTTGGAAAAAAGACGCCATCTGGATGCGTTGATTGCGAGCGTTGAAAAAACGATTGCCGCTAAAGAAGGAGGAATCATGATGAGCGACAAAGAAAAGTTTGCTGCGTTCAAGGAGCAGCTGATTGAAGAAAACGAACGGAAATATGGAGAAGAAATTCGCCAGAAGTATGGCGATGAACAGGTCGATCGTTCCAACGACAGACTGCGGAAGATGACGAAGGCACAGTTTGATGAAGCGGAACGGCTCAGTCAAGATGTGCTTGAGGCATTGAAAGAAGCGATGCAAGATGGCAACCCGGCTGGAGAGGCGGCGCAACGGGCGGCGGATTTGCACCGCCAGTGGCTTGGCCTCTGGTGGGATCATTATTCCAAGGAAGCGCATGCCGGACTGGCGCGTTTGTATGTCGAGGACGGACGGTTCAAAGCTTACTATGACCAAGTGCATCCGGGAGCGGCTGAGTTTTTCAAAGAAGCGATTTGGATCTATACGGGGATGAAAGACCGTTAGGCAGCAGGCGGCTCGCCCTAAGAATAGGCGGGCCGCTGTTTTTGCTGGTGATGGATGAAGAGGATGGGTTTGCGGTACAATCAAAATGGTGCATAGGGGTCGTTTTAGAACAAAGGCAAGGACTGAACATTGCTATGGAAGTGTCACGCAGAATCCATTAGGCATGGCTGGGCATTCTTGGAGTTGGATCCAATTCTGAAAGGTGTCTGTTAGAAGTAGGAGTCAAGGGAAAAAGAAAGGGATGGTTGGATGGAAACACTGAGACAACGGCTGCGGTCGATCGACCAAAAAGGCTATAAGGCATATAAAGCGATCGAAGGTACGTATCGGTTCCCAACGTTTACGCTTGCAATTGACCATGTGCAAGGCGATCCGTTTGCCGAACCGTCCAAGGTGCGGGTGATCGTGCCGCGGGCGAAAACGGCGCTGGCAGCGGAGTGGACCGATACGAAACCGCGCCGCATTCGCTGTGAGGATTTGCTTTTGCGCCGCGTCCACCGCGAATTGCGGCAATGGCCGCTGCGGGCGCGCGGGTCGGGAAAAAGTGGACTCGTCTTGATTGATGCGCCGGGGCAAAAAGTGCTCGAGCGGACGGCGGTGCAAGTGGCTGACGAGACGATTACGGTTTGTTTATCGGTCGGTTTGCCGGCGAATGGACGGCGCATTTTGGCGAAAGAAGCCGAGGCCATCTTTTTCGAGCAAATTCCATCCGTCATTGAGCGAGCGGTGTACGGCCTTCGGGAAGAAGACATCCGCCCGGCGGTGGAGCTGGCCGATCAGCAGCACGCCATTCGCCGTTATTTGCGCGAGCATGGTTTGGTGGCGTTTGTCAAAAACGGCGCGATTTTGCCGCGGGAGAGCGGAGTGAGCGACAAGCCGCTGCAATGCGAGGCCGTACCGTTTCAAAGCCCGCCAGAGCTGGAGATCGCGATCCCGATCCCGCACTGCACCGAGCCGGTGAAAGGCATGGGCATCCGAAAAGGCATT
Source organism: Geobacillus thermopakistaniensis (assembly GCF_000498995.1). Classification (NCBI taxonomy): domain Bacteria; kingdom Bacillati; phylum Bacillota; class Bacilli; order Caryophanales; family Anoxybacillaceae; genus Geobacillus; species Geobacillus thermopakistaniensis. The sequence continues at coordinate 24,842 of NZ_AYSF01000035.1, read as the reverse complement.
ACGCTTATTGTCGGCGGCGGGTATCACGGCAAATCGACGCTGCTTCAGGCGTTAGAGCACGGCGTGTATGACCATATCGCCGGCGACGGGCGGGAGTTTGTCATCACCGACAGCGGGGCGGTGAAAATTCGCGCCGAAGACGGCCGGAGCGTCGCCAGTGTTGACATTTCGCCGCTCATTGGCGCGTTGCCGTACGGCAAAGAGACAACGCAGTTTTCGACGGAAAACGCGAGCGGCAGCACCTCACAGGCCGCGAGCATGATCGAAATGATTGAAGCGGGGGCATCGGCGTTTTTGATTGACGAAGATACAAGCGCAACGAACTTGCTCATCCGCGATGGACGCATGCAGGCGCTCGTGGCGAAAGAAGCCGAACCAATCACGCCGTATATCGACAAGGCGCGTCAACTATTTCGCGATTACGGCATTTCGACGGTTCTTGTCGTCGGCGGGTTGGGGGATTACTTGGATATCGCTGATTGCGTGATCAAAATGGAGCAGTACGTCCCGTTTGATGTGACCGGGGAGGCGAAGCGGATCGCTGCAGAGATGCCGTCGGGACGGAAAGCGGAAGGCGGAGAGTCGTTCGGCCGCATTCGCGAGCGCATTCCCCTGCCCGAAAGTTTGAACAGCCAAAAAGGAAAAAAAGCAAAAGCCGTCGCGCGCGGACGGCACGTTATTCAGTACGGGCAAACCGATCTATTGCTTTATGCGCTTGAGCAGCTGGTCGATGACAGCCAGACTCGGGCGATTGCCGCGGCGCTGCTGTATATGGAACGAAAAGGATGGCTCGACGGGAAGAAAACCATCCGCCAACTACTTGATGCGATCGAAGAACAATGGGACCGTCAAGGGCTAGGCTCAGTTTCGTTCCGAAAAGGGAATCCGGGTGAACTTGCTCGCCCGCGCCGCTTCGAGCTGGCGGCGGCGCTGAACCGGCTGCGGTCGCTCCGGTGTATCCAGCAGTAGCCAGCTTGGAAAGGAGAAAGCCGGTTTGCTTTTTCTTGGCGACGTTTCCGTGCAGGTTGGATTACAGGGTTATTGGGGAGGAGGAATGGGTTGGTTTTTGTTTTTCCCAGCTGCAACAAAAAATAGGGCCGCAGGATGTGAGGCAAGGGCGTTTGTTTTCCCTGCTGGCCAACGGAACAACGGACGCTCTTGTTTCAACAGGGGCGGCCGTGTGCCGGTATCGACCCAGGCGCGATCGGTGCGGGGCCGCTGCTCTTGTTCCAATAGACGATGCCTCATGCCTCAGGCAAAACGCGAATGAATCCGCTTTCTGTCGGCGCCTTGCCCATTTTGCTCTAGCGCTATCCACCAATTACGGCTATAATAATGTTTATCAGTGCAACGTGGCGGATGGCGGCGGGAAGCCGCGGGTTGGTTAGGGGGATCAGGGCATGAACAAGTCAAAAGGTTGGATGGAATCGGAAATCAGCAAAGCGTTGACGAAATGGGAAAAAGATTTTCTCGGCCGCGGCTCGGTGTCGGTGAAAACCGATATTTTGCGTGATATGATTATCGTTTCCCTGCATGGCATCTTGACACCTGCTGAGTACGCTCTTTGTGAATCGAAGGAAGGGATGCTGGCGGTGAAACGGTCGCGGACGAGTTTGGTGGAATCGGGCGTCGATGATTTGAAGAAGATGATTTTGGAAATCACGGGTGAAAAAGTAAAAAGCTTTCATACCGATTTAAGCACCCGAACGGGTGAGCGGATTATTGTCTTTAAGCTGTTCAACGATTTGGAGAAACAGTTGACAAAATAAATTTTTCCATGACAAATCAACAAAGTTATTGTATAATTGAAACAACTTTTGTATAGTAAGTATAGAATAAAATAGTGGACGATGCTGTCGGGAGCCCTTCAAAAAACCTACGTGGGCTTAGGTTCGTTGAAGGGAAACCGACCGTCGCCTGCCGCGCGACAACGAACGGGAGATCTTCAAACAATCGAGCGATGATTGGTTGAAGGTAAACCGGCTATGGGCAATCGATAGGCAATGGAACGGCCTTTTTCGGCCGTTTTGCCTGATTGACATAGCCGGTTTTTTCTTTTTTCTCTCGAACGATGTGCAAGCAGATGAGGGGAGGAGATGGCAATGGGGAACGAATGGTTCGCATGGGGATGGCTGGCGGCGATTGCGGTCGTTTTCCTAAGTGCGATCGTGTGGCTGTTTCCGCGCGTGTCGGAACGATATGTGCATGTGCACGTTTGGCTGTTGCTGTTGCCGGGGACGGCGGCGCTATTCGGATGGATCGGCGCCGGCGGCGCGGTCGACATCGGCCCGTGGCGGTTTGATGCGACGAGCTGGCTGTCCGCCGTTTATATTTCGCTTCTCAGCTGGGCGATTCAACGGTTTGCGGTTCGCTATTTGCACGGCGACCGCCGCTATCGGCTGTATTTCTCGCTCTTGACATGGACGTCATTTGCCGCTTCGCTCACGTGGGCGGCCGGCGACTTGCGGTTGATCGCAGTGTGCTGGGGGCTGCCGCTTGTGGGGCTTGTGGCGTTGACCGCGTTGAAAAAAGAATGGGAGCCGGCTCAGTTCGTTGCCTGGCAGATGGGCATGCTGTTTTTGGCAAGTTGGATTGCTGTGGCCCTCACCGCTGTTTGGCTTGGGGCGAGAGTCGGTGAATGGACGCTCGTCTCGGCGTTGTCGGCGGAACGTTTAGCTCGTCTCGCTCTATGGGAAAGGGCGGTGATGAGCGGATTGCTCATGTTGGCTGCCGTCATTCCAGCTGGGCAATGGCCGTTTCATCGCTGGCTGATGGAATCAGCCGTGACGCCGACGCCGGTGTCAGCGGTGATGCATGCCGGTCTTGTCAACGCTGGGGGGCTCTTGCTTTGGCGCTTTTCTCCGCTCTTTAACGAAACGTGGGCGCATGTGGCGCTGTTTCTGATCGCTTTTGCCTCGATTTTGATTGGCACGGGCGTTAGCTTTGTTCATGTTGACTATAAGCGCCAGCTCGTCGGTTCGACGATGGCGCAAATGGGCGTCATGCTTGTGCAATGCGCCCTGGGCGCTTACGGGGCCGCAGTAGTGCATTTAGTGTTGCACGGGTTGTTTAAAGCGACGCTCTTTTTGCAGTCCGGGTCCGTCGTGCCGCCAGTCGGTCGGGCAGGATTACGAAAAACAGGCAGTTCGTGGCCGGGCGGCATCATCCTCGGCGTGCTGTTTGGGTGGGGCTTTTGGCAGGCGGCTCCGCACGAACCGGCCCGGTTGTTGAGCGCGCTTTTGCTTGCGGCCTCGGCAACGGTTGCCTGGGGACGGCTTACGGATTTTCGCGAAGGCCGTTGGCTGGGCTTTGCGGTTGTCGTTGCTTTGGCGTTGGCGTCCGAAACGGTGCGCCATCAATTTATGGCGCTGCTTCATAACGGGATGCCGTCCGCGTTTCTGCCGCCCGCTTCGTTCGAATGGCTTGTCTGCGCTCTGTTTGTTGCCGCGGCGCTGGTTGCTGTATGGATCGCGAACCGGCGCAGTTCCATGCTTGCCATTCAGCTGTACATGTGGCTTGTTCACCTTGGTGAACCGCGTCCGGCGGCGACCGAAGCACACCCGCGTTATTTGGCGTCCTATCTAAAGGAGGGGATGGCTCATGAGTAGAAGCGTCATATCACTTGAACGGTCAACGGAGGCAAAAAAAGCAGCCGCTTGTCCGCTCGAGGCGATCGTCAGCGAAGCGGCGAAGGTGATCGCTCCGCTTTGGCCGATTTCCGCGTTTATCGCCCGCCATCCGTGGATGGGGATGGAAAACAAGTCGTTTGTCGACGCGGCTGACCGACTGCAAGAAGCTTACGGCATCGACTTGTATCCGCCAATGGCCGTTTTTCATGCGGCGCTATCCAAAGGGGAGATTGACGTTTCCTTCATCGAGCGGCGTCTGCAACGATGGTTGGATGACGAGCCGCTTCCTGCGCCGCGCCATGAAGCGGAACGGCTATGCCGCGCCCTCCTTTGGAACGATGCGGTGCCCGAAGAAGCGCTTCAGATGCCGAAACTGATCGAGTTGGCCGCCGCTATGCCGCTGCGCTCTGTTTCCATCCGCACGCGGTCTGTGCGCCTTGGTTTGGAAAAGCGGTTGGATCAACAAATGATCAAATGGTGCAAGCTGTTTTACGATCGGGGAGAGGCGGTGTGGGCGCTGCCGCATCGTGAACACGGCTTTTACGGGTCTTGGCGTCGTTTGGCGCCTCTTGATCCGTCCTTGTCCAAGGAGGAGCGGAAACGGCTTTTCGATTGGCCTCACCATCCAGAGGAGGCGCTGCAACGGGCGCTTGAGCAGCTTGGGGTGCAGGATGAGGAAGCCGTGGCCTATTTAGAAGCGCATTTATTAGCTCTGCCCGGCTGGGCGGGGATGATGGTCTGGCAATCGCGCCGTGCAGGTGACGAAATCGGCGGGCTGATCAACTACTTGGCCGTTCGTTTGTCGCTGGAGTGGGTGTTCACAGCGCCCCATCTGCCGCTGAAGGAGGAAGAAAACGAAGACGATCGTGCGGTTGGGCCGCTGTTGGCCGCCTGGATCCACTGGGGCGGCATGACGCTGGACGACTGGCGGCGCCTTCCGCTCGAAGACCGCCAAGCTCGTCTGGTGTTCGCCGATCGGTTCTGGCGAATTGGCCGCCGCCATCTTTGGCTTGAGGCGTGGGAAGATACGTATGAAGCGAAGCTGAAAGAAGCGGTTCTCACCCGTCAACCTGAGGAGCCAAAAGAGCAGGCGGCAGCGCAGCTATTGTTTTGCATTGATGTGCGCTCCGAGCCGTTCCGCCGTCATGTAGAGGCGGTCGGCCCGTTTGAAACGTACGGCTGCGCTGGCTTTTTCGGCTTGCCGATCCAAACGCGCGTGCTTGACAGCGATGACGCCCATCCGTCTTGCCCGGCGATCGTCGCGCCGCGGCATGAAATCAACGAAACCGCTTCTCCCGAAACGGCGGCGCCGTACCGCCGGCGGCGCGATCTGTTCCGCTTTGTCGGCCGGACGTTTAAAAAAATCAAGCAGCATCTGCTGGCTGGTTTGCTGCTTCCGGAAATGAGCGGCCCTTGGCTTGGTTTGCATACGATCGCCCGCAGCGCAGCGCCGGCTTGGGCCGGGCAAGCCATTCATCAGGCGGAAATGTCGGCGCAACAAAAACCGAAGACGACGCTGTCGCTTGATTGCCAAGGGCATGACGAAACGACTGGGCTGCCGATCGGGTTGACAAAAGAAGAGCAAGTGCAATACGTAAAACAGCTTCTCGTGAACATCGGCCTGACGTCCTCATTTGCCCCGCTTGTCGTCGTCTGCGGCCATGAGAGCGAGACGACAAATAACCCGTATGCGTCCGCGCTCGATTGCGGGGCGTGCGGCGGCGCGGCTGGGGCGTTCAACGCCCGCGTATTCGCCGCGTTGGCCAACTTGCCGCACGTGCGGGATGGATTGGCGAAAGAGGGAATCGTCATCCCGGATGAGACAGTGTTCGTCGCCGCTGAACATATCACGACCGTTGACGAGTTGCGTTGGGTGGAAGTGCCGCCGTTGTCCGAAGCGGCTGAGGCGGCGTTTCGACAGCTGAAACAGGCGCTTGCCGGCGTCAGCCGCCAAGCCAATGCTGAGCGGATGGCGAAGCTGCCGCATGTCGGCGCCATGCCGCGCGATTTTTCGGCAGGATTTTTATGGTATAATNAGATCACGAAAAAAAAGATGGCCGAAAAGGGCGTTGACAAAGGGCGTTCATTTAGACGGCCGGGTGTTTTTGCACAGCTACGATTGGCGCGAAGATCCGACCGGTGAGGCGCTGGCCGGCATCATCGCTGGGCCGGCCACGGTTGGGCAGTGGATCAACTTGCAATATTATGCTTCGACAGTGGCACCGAATTACTATGGAAGCGGCGACAAAACGACCCAGACGGTGACCGGCGGCATCGGCGTCATGCAAGGGAACGGAAGCGACTTGCTAGCCGGCTTGCCGTGGCAGTCCGTCGCCGCATCTGACCGTGAGTGGTTCCACTCTCCGCTTCGGTTGCTCGTCATCATTGAAGCGCCGTTTTCCTATATCGAGCGGTTGCTCGATGAAAACAGCGAATTTCGGCGCAAAGTCCAAAACGGCTGGCTCCGTCTCGCCTCGATTGACCCAGACAGCGGGGCGTGGGTGAACTGGGAGGCAGGCCGTCTTGCGTCGGTACAGCAGCGCTAAAAAGCAACGATATGCCGCTTGCCGGGTTTGTCTGGCCGGCGGCTTTTTTTCGTTGACTGCCAAATGAGGCAGGGAAAATGGATGCACGCCGCGAAATAAGATAGCAGCTGGTATAACAGCAACAGGAAAGACGAGGAAAGAGGGAAAGCGGATGAAAACGCAGTTTATCGCCGGTCATGCGCGGCTGCCGGCCGGAATGGCGGCGAAAAGCCTTTACGATACGCTGACGATCACAGCGGAAATTGATAAAAAATACGGGGTGATCGTGGAGGCATCATGCACACTGGCTACTGAACATGGGCGCGATTACGTGGCCCGCCTGCTTCGCGGCCATTCGCTGCGCGATGGCATCGACGGTCTGCTCGCCGAGCTTGACGAAGGGTATTTAGGGAAAGCCCATTCTGCTCTGTGCGCGGCGCTAAAAGATTTGTACAAACAATATTGCAAAATGGAGGAGAAAGAGCCATAAGCCGCTGCCCCTCATCGGTTGATGGGGGGCAGCGGCGTTTTGGTGCGGGTCAGCGGCTTGGCCGCCCATGATTTCGTTGGTGATTCAGTTTTCAGCCGGCCGCCATGCCGGCAGCGTTTTGCGCAGCGGTTTGTCTTGGCGGTAACCGAGCACATATTCGGCCTGCATGATCGTATGAATTTCCCGTGTTCCTTCGTAAATGACCGGCGCTTTCGAGTTGCGCAAGTAGCGCTCGACCGGGTATTCGTTCGAATAGCCGTAGGCGCCATGGATTTGCACGGCATCGTCGGCCGCCTGGTTCGCGTAGTCGCAGGCGATCCATTTGGCGAGCGATGTTTCTCTCGTGCAACGCCGGCCTTCGTTTTTGAGAAAGCCGACTTTGTAAACGAGCAGGCGGCTGATTTGCAAACCAGCTTCCATGCGGGCGATCATTTGCTGGACGAGCTGATGGCGGCCGATTTCTTTGCCGAATGTTTTTCGTTCGTGGCAGTATTTCACGCTCGCCTCAAGACATGCCATAATGAGACCGACCGCGCCGGCGGCGACGGTGAAGCGGCCGTTGTCAAGCGCTGACATGGCGATTTTGAATCCTTCGCCTTCTTCCCCGAGCAAGTTTTCTTTCGGGACGCGGACGTTGTCAAAAAACAGCTCGCCCGTATTGCCAGAGCGGATGCCAAGTTTCCCTTTAATCGGGCGCGACGAAAAGCCGGGCATCGTCCGTTCGACGATAAAGGCGGAAATGCCGCGGTGCTTTTTCGATTTGTCCGTATAGGCGAATACGAGAAAATGGTCAGCGATGTCAGCGAGGGAAATCCATGTTTTTTGTCCGTTTAAAATGTAGTCATCTCCGTCGCGGACGGCTGTCGTCTGGATGGAAGCGACGTCTGAGCCGGCATTCGGTTCGGTCAGGCCGAATGCGCCGATTTTTTCCCCGCGCGCTTGTGGGACGAGATATTTTTGCTTTTGTTCTTCAGTTCCCCACTGAAGGAGCGTCAAACTGTTCAGCCCGGTGTGAACCGATACGGCGGTGCGAAACGCCGTATCGCCGCGTTCGAGCTCTTCGCAGACGATGGCAAGCGAGTTGTAATCCATGCCCATGCCGCCATATTCTTCGGGAATGCAGACGCCCATTAAATTGAGCTCAGCGAGCCGCTTGAAAATGTTGCGGTCAAATTCGCCCCGCTCATCCCATTCTTTGATATAAGGCATAATTTCTTTATCGACGAATTTGCGCACCGTTTGCCGCAGCATTTCCTGTTCGGGTGTAAAGTCGAAGTTCATCATCGTTTCCATCCCCCTATGCAACTGTTTGTTTTTCATGGTTTTTTCGTGTCAACGTTCGTTTCCCTTGTTTCAGCGGGCGCTGAAGCGGTTGAGGAGAACAACGGTTTATTCATTGGCTTTTGTCGTGCGGACCGTTTTCAGCGGCCGGGTTGCCTTGCCATCCAGCTTCGACCTCGCGGTTATGCTCGCCGGCCAGCGGGGGCGGCAGCCGATAAGACACCGCCGTGTCAGACAGTTTCAGTGGGCTGGCGACAAGCGTTAACGGACCGACGATTGGATGGTGCACCGTGACTGTCATCTCGCGCGCCGCCGTTTGCGGATGGCGGAACAGTTCATCGAGCGTCTGCACCGGTCCGCATGGAATGCCTTTCTCGGCGAGAAGGCGCTGCCACTCGGCCCGCGTCCGCCGCTTGATTTCCTCGTTCAGCCGCCGGTTTAGCTCTTCGCGATGGGCGACTCGGCCGGGATTGGTTTGAAAGCGCGGATCGGTTCCAAGCGAGTGATCGGACAACAACGAGCAAAGCGCTTGAAATTGTCGGTCATTGCCGACGGCGATGACGATCGGACCGTCGCTTGCCATGTACGTTGAGTATGGCACGATGTTCGGGTGTTCATTGCCGAGCGGCTTCGGGACGTCGCCGGATAACAAATAATTGGCGGCGACATTGACAAGCGCACTCACGGCGCAGTCAAACAGTGCGAGATCAATTTTTTGCCCGCGCCCCGTTTTCTCGCGGGCCAAAAGCGCCGCTTCGATCGCGATGGCGGCATACAGGCCGGTGAACACATCCGTGACGGCGACGCCGACTTTGAGCGGGCCGGTGTCCGCAGTGCCGTTAATGCTCATCCAGCCGCTCATTGCCTGAATGATATAGTCGTAGCCGGCTAATGGAGCGAGTGGTCCTGTCTCGCCAAACCCGGTGATGGAGCAGTAGATGAGACGTGGGTTGAGGCGTGACAACGATTCATAGCCAAGTTCCCACTGTTCCATCGTTCCGGTCTTAAAATTGTGAATGAGGACATCAGCTGTTTCGGCGAGGCGGCGAATCGTCTCTTGTCCTTCTGCCGATTTTAAATTGACGGTGATGCTTCGTTTGTTTCGATTGACGGCGGTATAGTAAGCGCTCATGCCGTTTTGGAACGGCGGCCCCCAAAACCGGGTGTCATCCGACCCCCCGGGCGCTTCGACTTTGATGACATCAGCGCCTAAATCGCCTAAAATCATCGTCGCATACGGACCAGCCAACACGCGCGATAAGTCGAGCACGCGCACGCCATCGAGCGCTCCTGGCATCGATTTCCCTCCTTTCTGTTTACATGCAAAAAGCCGGTTCCTATACAGCGTGCAAGATAGGAACCGGCTTGAACGGACTGAGAAGGCATTCCGGCGCGGAGATGCCGTCAGGCCGTACAGTTCTTTTTGTGGTCGATGCATAAAAGCTGCCAACGCTGCCTGTCAGGCAACGGGGCTATCGGACAGATGGCAGGGGCCGTCCGGTCTGCACAAGCGGCCAAGCTGGCAGGAGACGGCTTATACGTTTATTATAGTGATTTGTTTGATAATTGTAAATAGTCGAACAAGAAATTCGCCAGCGAAAGCCGGCTGGCGAGGAGAAGATGCACGTAGCCGCGTGAATAGCTCTTCGATACAAATGAATGAAAAGAAATCGATCGCGCGGTCGGACAATTTGGCATGAAAAGAGCGCAACATTCACCTAAATTTCTATATAATTGTAGAGAAAGGGGAATCGATGACGCAAAAAAGGAAGTGATGGTGCGTGTTCCATGTGTTAGTGACGACAGACGCCAATTATCTTCCGCCGCTGAGAGTCTTGATGCATTCGCTGTTTTGCAACAACCGGCGCCCGTTTACGTTTTACTTGCTTTACTCGCGCATTGCCGAGGAAGAGATTCAGGCGCTTGGCGAGTTTGTTCGCCGGCAGGGGCATGAGCTCGTGCCGATTTACGTTGATCCGCAACTGTTTCATGATGCGCCTGTTTTCCGCCACTATACGGTGGAGATGTATTACCGTCTGGCGGCGCATTTGTTTTTGCCGCCAGACGTCGACCGTGTCTTGTACCTTGATCCGGATATTGTGGCGATCAACCCGATGGATGAGCTGTATGACATGGATTTCGAAGGGAACTTGTTCATTGCGGCTGAGCATACCCATTCGACGAAGGTGGCAAACTTGTTCAACAAGTTGCGGTTAAAAACGCCGAACGCGAAAGGGTATTTCAACACGGGTGTGATGATGATGAACATTGCGATGATGCGCGAACACGTTCGGCTTGCGGACATTTACCAGTTCATTCGCGACAACCGGTTCAAGCTTGTTCTTCCTGACCAAGACGTGTTAAATGGGTTGTACTGGGACAAAATTAAACCGGTCGACTGCTACCGCTACAACTACGACGCGCGCTATTATGACTTTTTGCAGCTTTTGCCCAACCCGAAACACGATTTAGCTTGGATTGAGGAAAACACCGTTTTTATCCATTATTGCGGCAAGGAAAAACCGTGGAAAGACAATTACAAAGGGGAGTTGGGGCGGTTTTACAAACGGTACAGCCAAGTGTTGGAGCTCGAGGGCGAGGCGACGGTGTAGCGCGGCTTGAGAGACGCGTTTCACAAAGAAAGTCTCTCACTCCAAGCAAAGCGAAGTGGAAGCGGTTCACAGGAAAAAGGCGCCCCATCAAAGCGGGCGCCATGTTCGATTACTGTTTGCGCTCTTGCCGGCGGATGCCGGCTGCCGCAGCGCGCGCCTGTGCTTCAAGGTCTTCATGGTCGGCAAATTCTGCCGAGTATTCCACATCGATGCCGTCAGATTTCAGCTGTTTCGGCACTTGCGGCAAAGTCGCCTTGTTTTTGTCGCGCGTCCGTTGTCCGCGAGAACGGCCCATCATCCATGCCCCCTATCCAAAAGTGTGAATCGTACGATTCAATCATTAGGATGGCATGGACGGCGCCAGCGTATAAATAGCAATCGTTTCTAGTGGCGCGCCTTTTTGGCCGTATAGCCGCCCGCTTGGTCCGCCATTTTAAAATCCCGGGCATAGCTTACTTCTTGGGCGCTTGTCAGCGTATGCTTCGATTTTTCGCGTTTTCGTTTTTCCGCCATCGCTTGTTCCCTCGCTTTGCATCAATATTCCTTTAGTTCCATTTTGCGCAAAACCAGCCGTTTTTATGCGTAAAAAAGAGGATGTCCGTTTGGACAGCCTCTTTTTGCATCAGATGCGCTCTTGCGCGGCTTATGCCTCTTTGCGCTGTTCTTCATTGTGGGCAAAGGAAGGATGGCGCATTGTATAGAGCGTGTAGTTGTCTTTTGTAATTTCGTACAAATTGTATACATCCGCGCCGATTTGCTCGAGCAACGCCCGCCGCGTTTCATTGGCCGGCGTGACGTACGGCAGTTTTTCCGCCGCTTTGATCGAGCGGACGTTGACTTTGCGAATGCGCAAAAACACGGTCTCGATCGACAGCTCATAAAACAGCTCATGGAAAAACGCTTCTTTGGCGCGCCGATTGTAACCGAGCCCGTGATACGGCTTGCCGAGCCACGTGCCTAAAAAGCCGGCGCCATCTTGGATATCAAAGAGGCTGATTGTGCCGATCGGGTTTCCCCATTCGTCTAAAATCGTGCGCGAAATCAATTCGCCGCGTTCTTCCGCCTCCATGAGCTGTTTTGTCATGAATAAAAACTCTTCGTACGAGCTGGCTTTTTGGCGCACGAAAGGGAAGACGTCCGGATGCACCATCAGCTCGTACAGCGCATGGCAGTCTTGCAGCTCGCGTTTTTTCAACATGGCCAATCCCTCCTTTGGATGCCGAGGGCAGCCTCCCAGCGGGAACCCACCCTCGAAATTTTTTTATTAAAACTTCATTAAAAAAATTTCGGGGTGGGAATCGAACCCACTAGGACCAGCGCGAGCGCTGGTGACGCACCATTTGCCTTCCCCTTGTTCCTGTCCGTATGCGATTATGACGACAACTAGCCTAAGGTCTCCTTTATCATACACGATCGGAAGAAAAAAGGGAATTGTTTTTTTGTTAATTTTTTTTGGATATTTTTTGTCGGTCATGGGGCAAAAGCAAATCGGTGAGACAGCCTTCCAACGTTGGAAACGAAAAGCGGAAGCCGTCTTGCAATAGCTTCTCTGGAATGACGCGTTGCCCTTCGGTGACAAGCATGCTCATTTCGCCAAGGAGAAGGCGAAGCGCCCAAGCGGGAACCGGAAGCCAATGCGGGCGGTGAAGAAGCCGGGCGGCGGTCAGTCCAAATTCTTCCATTTGTACTGGATGGGGCGCGGTGAAATTGATGGGGCCGGACAATTCCTCGTGTTCGATGATGTACGAGACCGCGCGCACGACGTCTTCAAGATGAATCCACGACAGCCATTGCCGTCCGCTGCCGATTGGGCCGCCGACAAACAGCAGATACGGCTTGATCATCATCGGCAAGGCGCCGCCATGTCGGGCAAACACGACGCCAAAGCGAGCGTAGACGGTGCGGATGCCAAGCTGCTCAATCGGACGGGCCGATGCTTCCCATGCTTGGACGGTCTGGGCTAGAAAGTCGCCGCCGTAATCGGTCGTTTGCTCGGTAAATGTTGCGGAGTCCGAAGTGCCGTAAATGCCGATGGCGCTGGCGTTGATAAACAACGACGGGGGGCGGGACAGTGAATCGATGCAGCGGCCCATCGCTTCGGTGGCGCGAAGGCGGCTGTCAAGGATGATCTCTTTTTGCTTCGCCGTCCAACGTTTTCGATTGAGCGGCTCCCCGGCTAAATTAATGGCGACATCGACAGCTTCAGGCTTTCGGTGGTTGTCGAAGGAAAGGTAATGAATGTTGCCTTCGGAAGGTTTGGGAGAGCGGGTGAAAATGTAGATCTCATGTCCTTGTTTGGAAAAATGGCGGGCGAGCGCCTGGCCGATCAGCCCAGTGCCGCCGTTGATGGCGATGCGCATCTTGATTCCCCTTCCATTGGTTTATTTTATGACTTCGCTTTTGGTGTCAGAAGTTCCTGCTTATGATACGATAAAAGATAAGGGGGACAAACAATGGGAACGATTGCCGACATTGCCGCAACCGAACAAAATGCTGAACGATTTTGGATTGTCGTGCACCGTGACGGCGCACCGTCGTTGAGATTGACAGTTGATCAAGATGTATTGCTTCAATTCCGCTTGAAAAAAGGGATGGAGATCAGCGACGACCTGCTTCAACATATTGTGTATGCCGATGAGGTGAAAAAGGCGTATCAACAGGCGCTTTACTTTTTGGCGCACCGGATGCGTTCGGAGCATGAGGTCGCCGCACACTTGCGAAAAAAAGGCGCTCCGGATTCGGTGATTGATGAAGTGCTCAAAAAACTTCGCGCCGAGCGGTATGTCGATGACGAGGCGTTTGCCGCCGCTTATGTGCGCACGCAAAAAAAGACGGCGGCGAAAGGGCCGCTTCTTGTGCGCGCCGAACTGGAACGGCTCGGCGTTCCCGACCGCTTGATCGAGCAGAGTTTGGCGGAGTATACGTTGGATGAACAGATGGCCATCGCCCGCTCGCTTTACGAAAAAGCGAAAAAACAGCGCCGGGATGAATCGGCTCGCGCGTTTTTGGAACGGGTGCGGCAGCAGCTGATGCGCAAAGGATTTCCGCATGAGGTGATTGCCGCCGTTTTGGCGGATGGCGGCACTCATACTGAACAAGAAGAACGGGAGGCGCTCAGTGTTCAGGCGGAGAAAGCGCACCGCCGTTATGCGCACCACCCGCGGCCGCTTTATGAGCAAAAGATGCGCCAAGCCCTGTACCGAAAAGGATTCGCACTTGACTTGATCAATGAATGGCTGCGCATGCACGGTAATGACGAGTGATCTCGAATGAAAGGATTTGAAAAAAATGGGATATATTATCAGTTTTGTTGTTAAATGTTGATCACAAAATCGTTCCAGTTCCATAAATCAAGAGATGTTCTGAGCCTTTTGCCGAGTTCCATGTGGATGAAAACGATCCATCGGGAATGCTCAAAAAGGAGGCTTGCCTATGATCAAAGGAGAACAAAAACGGTACAGCGAAATGACGAAAGAAGAACTGCAACAAGAAATCGCCATGTTGACGGAAAAGGCACGCAAGGCGGAGCAGATGGGGATGGTGAACGAATACGCCGTCTACGAGCGGAAAATCGCCATGGCGAAGGCGTATATGCTTAATCCAGCTGATTTTCATCCTGGGGAGATTTATGAAATTGAAGGGGCGCCTGGAGAGTATTTTAAAGTGCGCTATTTAAAAGGAGTGTTTGCCTGGGGATGGCGGTTGAAAGGAAACGGAGAGGAGGAGGCGCTGCCGATTTCACTGCTTCGTAAACCGAATTTGCCTCAATCATGACGGGCGGGACAAGTTCACAGTCGGACGGAAAGCGAGCCTAAAAACCTAGGGAGGGTGTCTCCCTAGGTTGTTCCGCTACGACTGCTTGCGCGTCTGCCGCTCTAAAATGATGAGGTCAAGCGTTTGCTGCGTTTCGCCGTTCACTTGCGAGTGGGCGTGTTTTGGATTGGCCCACGGCTGCTGAAACGGGTTCGAATAAAAGTTGTCATAAAATTTTTTGTGCCGATGGTGACCCATGATTGTTCACCTCGCTGCGGAATGTGCCGGGGGAGTGCGGCGAACGATGCCGCGCTCCCCCTTCATGTTAAAAGAAATCGCTTCGTTCGCCGGAGGCGCGCATCCGTTCTTGCGGGTGGGTGTTGGTCGTGCCGTCGGCCCGCTTCGAGGCGTACTCGGCCTTGGCGCGCGGTTCGCCTTCGAGCTTGTTGTTGTTTTGGTTCGGGAAGTTGTGCGCTTTGTTCCGCACGGCACATTCCCTCCTTAACGGCGTGCTCGTGTTGGATGGCCAACACGTATTTTTATTATGGGACACCCTGTAGCGCTTATGTGTGGCAATGATTGGGGCGGAGCCCATCAGCCGTTTGGAGCAAGTTCGAGCTTTTTGCGCAGTTTGCCTTCGCTGAAAATCCAGCCGGTGTATGAGCTGACAATATTGAGATCGCGGTCGAGCTGGACGACAGCGACAAACGGGTAATACCCTTTGCTTCGATAGCGTAAATCAGTAAAGCGCACTTCGTAGTAATCATCGTATTCGTTCATTTCCCAACGGTAAACCGGGGAAAAAGATAAGAAAGCGGCGATATTTTCGTCGCGTTTGGCGGCGTTCATCACCGGATGGTCGGGAAGCGCACGCTTTTGGAAGCGGTCAAGGATGATGAGCTCGCCGCGTTTGACGCGGGCGACGTAAAATTTGTCGCAGGTTGAAATGGCTAAATGCCATTCGCGCGGCCGCCATGTCGGTACGGTGATGATCTCGGTCACCCCGGCGATCGAGGCGTGCACGAGCCGTTTGATGTTGGCCTGCTGGCGGAAGCGAAGCCCATAATACGCAGCGATAAGCACGTAGACGACAAGAAACGTATAACCGGGATGGGCGCCGAGAAACAAGCCGCCGACGCCGACCAAATGAAGCCCAAAAATGACCGGATCAAACGTATGAATCACGCCAAGGGCGATCCATTTTTTTGTAAACGGACGCAACGCCTGGGTTCCGTAAGAGTTAAAAATGTCAACAAATACGTGCAAGGCGACGGCAACAAACGTCCAAAGCCAAACGCGAAGCCAATCCGTTTTCGGATAGATGGCAGCCATCACGCTGACGATGAGCAACGGCCAAAGAACGACGGCGGGAATCGAATGGGTGATGCCGCGATGGTTGCGAATATATTGGGCGTTGTTGCGCAATTTGAAAATCGTGTCGATATCCGGCGCTTGCGAGCCAGCGAGCGCGCCGATCAACACAGCGTGGGATAAGAGCGGATCATGGGCGATCGCAGGGTCAAGTGAAGCAAGACTGCCGAGCGCCACCCCCATCAAAACATGTGTGCCTGTATCCAACGTGAAGGCGCCTCCTTCTTGCAGCATCGTTGCATGTTCGGATGGAAACTGTCTGTTGTCTCTCGGCCGGAGCACATCTTTCTTTTTCATGCAACTATTAGTATGCCCCACCTTGTGTTCAGCCAATAACCGTTTGAGGCATTGGCCGAAAGGAGGCGAGAGACAAACAAGGTTATGGCTAGTGTATCATAGAGCGACAATCGTTGGCGAGAGGCGGAACGACCAATTTCACAACGATTCAAAAAAGGAAACGATTGATAGACAGTGGAGTGAGAAAAAGAAACAGGAAGCAAGCCGTTCGTCAGACGAAAAGGGAAGCGCTTCAACCAAAAACGAAAAGCGCCCCGCATGAGGCGGGACGTTTTGTTGATCATCTCGGACCGAGAAGCTCCCCACTTCAACGTCTATATAGGTGTAAGTGGGGAGCATTCCATGCTGATGGAAGATCGGTTCACCATCCGTTCTTTTGGCGGCTCATTGGTCAACTGTCCTTTTCTCTGCAAGCCGATCGATTAGCCGTCATTTCTGAACCGTTTGCCGATCGCTTTGAGAGCGGACAGGAAAAAGCGGATCGCGCGGTTGATGTCCGGGTCATTGAGCGCTTTAAGCAAATCAAACAACCCGATTTTTTTTGTTTCGGCGGAGTTTTGTTCGTACGCCTCCAGCGCGCCGGCGGCGATGTGCTCAAGCAGTTTCGCCGTTTTCTCCGGATCAAGTGAAGCAACAAGGCCAGCTATGGCGAACGCATGGTTGATCATCGTTGTCACCGGTTTTTGGTTGAGCTGGCCGACGACGATTTTCGCCACGTCTTCCCGCGCTTTTAACAAGGCGTTGGCCGCTTCGAGCAGGCCGCTTTCATGGAGCTGCTCGATGAACGCCAAGAGCTCGCGAACTGCCTCTTCACTGTCGCCGACAGCGGCTTTTAGCTTGGCCAGCGCTTCAGTTCGTTTTTCTTCCTCCGTCATTTGGCGCTTTTGAATGGTGGTAATCGGCTTAGCCACCGATCGTCACCCCCTTGTTTTCCTCGGTGAGCGGCACGTAGTCGCTTCGCCGCCACTTCCGCTCCACCTCGACGCCGTTTTGCGGATGCCGCTTTTTAAAGCGCGGATTTGTGCGCGGCAGCGGCGTCTTGCCGGACCGTTCAATGACTTCCATGCGCACTCGGGCTTGTTTGTAAGCCGGCGTGTTCGTGCGATGGTCGGTTTGCGGGCCGGTCAGCATGTTAATGGCGCTCTCATTGGCTGTGGAGTGCATCGGCAAGAACAGTTCATTGCCTCTGACTCGATCGGTGACGAGCACGCGCACTTTGACGCGGCCGTACGGCGAGATGAGCCGAACGAGCGCCCCATCTTCAATGCCGCGTTCTTTGGCGAGTTCAGGGGATACTTCGACAAACACTTCTGGGAATTTATGCTCGATGCCTTTGGATTTGTACGTCAAGTTTCCTTCATGGAAATGTTCGAGCAATCGGCCGTTGTTCACAAGCAAATCGTACTCTTCCGGATATTGCACCGGTTCGACCCAATCGGCTAACGCAAAGCGGGCTTTGCCGTCCGGGAAGTTGAACCGCTCTTTGTACAACAGCGGCGTGTCAGCCCCGTCATGGCTGCCCCAGCATAAGCTGTTCCAGCCCTCGAGCCGGTCGTAATGCGCTTGTGAGTACAGTGGGGCGAGGCTGGCGATTTCATCCATGATTTCTTTCGGGCCAGCGTAATTCCAATCGGCGCCAAGCCGCTTCGCGATTTCTTGAATGATCCACCAGTCTGGCTTGGAGTCGCCAAGAGGCTCCAGCGCTTGGTAAAACCGTTGGATGCGGCGCTCGGTATTCGTGAAAGTTCCTTCCTTTTCCAAACTTGGCGCTGCTGGCAAGATGACATCAGCAAATTGCGCTGTTTTTGACAAGAAAATGTCTTGAACGACAACAAAGTCAAGCTTCGCCAACGTCTCTTGCACATGGTTGGCGTTGCAGTCGACAAGCGCCATATCTTCGCCGATGATATACATCGCTTTCAGCTCGCCGCGCTCGGCCGCTTCGAGCATTTGGATGTTGTCAAGGCCTGGTTTCGCATCGATGCGGACGCCGTACGCTTTTTCAAACTTCGCTCGCGCCTCATCATCGGTGACATGTTGGTAGCCAGGCAGCCAGGCAGGAAGCGAACCCATGTCGCAGGCGCCTTGGACGTTGTTATGGCCGCGCAATGGGAACGCGCCCGCCCCCGGACGACCGTAGTTGCCGGTTGCCAAAAGCAAGTTGGAAATCGCCGCCGATGTATCGCTGCCGCCCGTGTTTTGCGTGACCCCCATGCCCCAGAGGACGCACGTGCCGTCCGCTTCGTGGATCATCTCGGCGATGCGGATGAGATCGGCTTTGGCGACGCCGGTGACTTGTTCGGCATAATCAAGCGTATATTTTTCCAGCAATTGTTTAAACTCTTCAAAGAAATGGACGCGCTCGCGAATGAATGCCTCATCGTGCCAGCCTTGGTCGATGATGTATTTTGTCACGGCCATCAGCCATACTTGGTCGGTGCCTTGTTTCGGGCGGATGAACAAATCGGCGCGCTCCGCCATTTCGTTGCGGCGCAAGTCGGCGACGATCAGTTTTTGCCCGAATAGTTTATGCGCCCGTTTGACGCGGGTGGCGATGACCGGATGCCCTTCCGCTGGGTTGGCGCCGATGATGATGACAAGGCCGGCTGAAGCGATGTCATGAATCGTGCCGGAATCGCCGCCCATGCCGACCGTGCGGAACAGGCCGTCCGTCGCCGGTGACTGGCAGTAGCGCGAACAGTTGTCGACATTGTTCGTTTCAAATACTTGCCGTGCGAGTTTTTGCATTAAATAGTTTTCTTCGTTGGAAATTTTTGATGATGAAATAAAACCGATGGCGTTGCCGCCGTATTGCCGCTTGATCGCCCCGAGCTTTTCCGCGACCAAGTCGAGTGCTTCGTCCCATGTCGACTCGACGAATACGTCGCCTTTGCGAATGAGCGGTTTCGTTAGGCGCTCTTCGCTGTTGACGAAATCCCAGCCGAATTTTCCTTTGACGCATGTGGAAATGGCGTTGACCGGAGCTTCGGATACCGGCTGGATTTTTAAAATTTTCCGCCCTTTCGTCCACACTTCAAACGAACAGCCGACGCCGCAGAACGTGCAAACCGTTTTCGTCTTTTTGATCCGTTGTTCGCGCATGGCGGCCTCGATTTCAGAAATGGCGAAAATACTCGTATAGTTTGGCTCGACTTCCTTGACAAAATCGATCATCGGGTTGAGGACGTCTTTGTCCAAGCCGGTGAGAAAGCCCGCTTCGCCAAGCATCGATTTTTCCATTAACGCGTTGCACGGACAGACGGTGACGCAATGCCCGCAGCTGACGCACGACGATTCGTTGATCGGCACCCCACCGTCCCAAACGACGCGCGGCCGTTCCGCTTCCCAATCGATCGAAAGCGTTTCGTTCACTTGCAAGTTTTGGCAGGCTTCGACGCATTGCCCGCAGGCGATGCATTGATTCGGGTCGTAGCGGTAGAACGGATGCGACATGTCCACCTCGGACGGGTCGACTTTCGGCCGGTACGGATATGTTTGATGTTCAATTTGCATCATTTCCGCCGTGTTGTGCAGCTTGCAGTTGCCGTTGTTGTTGTCGCACACCGTACAGTACAAGAGATGATTTTCCAACAGGCGGTCCATCGCTTCTTTTTGCGCTGCCTTTGCCCGCGGCGAGCCGAGTTCGACGACCATGCCGTCCTCAACCGGCGTCGCACAGGCGCGAAGCAGCGTTCCGTTGACTTCAGCGATGCACGTGTCGCATGTCTGAATGGCGCCAAGCTCCGGCGTATAACAAACTTGCGGATGCGGAAGACCGTGTTCATTGACGACTTCCAAAATCGTCATCCCGGGCTTGGCGCGGTAGGCACGCCCGTTGATGGTTACCGTCACCATTTGCGCTTCCATCGTCGCTCCCCCTTTGTCAAAATAAAAAACTCCACCAGCGACGAGACGAATGCTTCATCGTGGGTGGAGTAGTTCTTTAGCATAACGATACTAAACAACCAATCCAAACTTTTTATATTTAGTAGAAAAATAACAAGGCCGCTTCTTGCCTTATTATTTTTCCACTATGTATACATTTGCTATAGTTTATTATAGTACGGCAAAACGAAGAACACAACGGATGGGCTGGAACTTTTTCTGGTGGCTTTCGGAAAGGGGGAAGAAAAATGTCCAAAAAAGAAGCCGCTTTCAACGATATTGTGCGCAAAGTGCGCAAACAGCTGTTTGGCAAAGGGCCGGAACGGATTAAAACGTATTTCGTCGACAATTTGGCAATTACGATTTTGCACGGCAATTTAACGCCGACGGAAAAATTTATCGCCCGCACCCCGGAAGGCCGAGAGATGGTGCATGCAGCGAGAACGAAAATGATCCAAGATGTGTACGCCCAACATGTGCCGGACGGCATGGAAGAGCTCATCGGTTCGAAGCTTCTTTATTTGTTCAGCGACATTAAAGTGGAAGAAGATATGGCCGTATCGGTGTTCGTGTTTGAAAAACCGATTGAATTGTGACGATTTTGTGAACAGAAACAATTGTTTTTCGTTACTGTTCGTGGTATGCTTATGAATAGTTAGCACGATGAAAATAGTAGAAGCCTTGCCGGCTAAACGGTTTCGCCGCTTGGCAGGCAGGTTTCGGAAACGGATGTGCGTTGGTTTCGCTGCAGAAGTGCTGGGCGCAAACTACCGCCGCTTTTCGCTGACAGGGGCGAGTTTGTCCTCTTGTCCGGAAGGCGGCGGTTTTATTTTGCATGGAAAGGGGGAATGGCAAGGTGAGCGGGTTTGCGGCGAAACGGCGACCGATTGCGAAATACCGGAACGGGCGCTTTGTTGAGGAAGAGGACGAGATCGCGCTCGAGTTTCCGTTGACCATAACGGTCAATGGCGAGGAGTTTGCGACGATCGTTTGCACGCCGGCGCATCTAGATGAATTGGTAATCGGATTTTTGGCTTCGGAAGGAGCCATTCGGACGTGCAGCGACATCAAAGGGATGACCATTGATGGTGAGCGGGGCTTTGCTTATGTCGAACTCGCCGCAGGCGGACTGCCGGCCAAACAGTTTTATGCCAAGCGGTTCATCGGCTCGTGCTGCGGAAAAAGCCGGCAATTTTATTTTTACAATGACATGAAGACGGCGAAAACGATCGTCGGCGGCATCACGGTGAAGGCGGATGACTGCATTCGCCTCATGAAAGCGCTGCACGAGCGGTCGACGGACTTTGCGGCGACGGGCGGTCTTCACAACGCCGCGCTCGCCACACCGGATGAGATGGTCGTGATTCGTTCTGACATCGGGCGTCACAACGCGCTCGATAAGCTGTATGGCTATTGCCTGCGTCATCAAGTTGCGATGAAAGACAAGCTCATTGTATTCAGCGGCCGCGTTTCATCGGAAGTGCTGTTAAAGGCGGCGAAAATGGGAGTGAGCGTCCTGCTCTCAAAATCGGCGCCGACGACGCTGGCCTTGGATTTGGCGGATGAACTCGGCATAACCGTCGTTGGCTTTTTGCGCGGGCAGGCGTTTAACGTGTATACGCATGAGAGTCGGATCATCATCGGGTAAAAGGGGAGGAGAGGCTGTGAAAAACCGTTGGCTCATTGCGCTATCGGCCGTCGGCATTCATATTTCGATTGGGTCTGTTTATGCGTGGAGCAATTTTACCAATCCATTAAAACAATTGTTTGGATGGTCGGACCAGGAAGTGGCGCTCACGTTCAGCATTGCGATCTTGTTTTTAGGATTGTCGGCTGCGTTCCTTGGCCATTTTGTTGAAAAGCACGGACCGCGGAAATCCGGACTATTGGCCGCCATCTTCTTTGGCCTCGGGGTGACGGGGTCCGGTTTGGCCGTGGCGCTTGGTTCGAAATACTTGCTGTATTTGTTTTACGGGGTGTTGGGAGGAATTGGGCTCGGAGTCGGGTATATTGCGCCAGTGTCAACGCTTGTCAAATGGTTTCCAGACCGGCGCGGGTTGGCTACAGGGCTGGCGATTATGGGATTCGGTTTTGCCGCAGCGATCGCGAGTCCGGTGATGAACAGTTTGATTGCCTCCGTCGGCGTCCAAAATACGTTTTTCATTTTAGGCATTACGTATTTTGTCATTATGACGTTATCTTCTCTTTATTTAGAAAAACCGCCAGAAGGATGGCTGCCGGAAGGATTTCAGGAAAAAGTGAAGGCCGGAAAAGCCAAACCTTCGCTTGATTTGGCGCAGTTGACGGCCAATGAGGCGATTAAAACAAGACGTTTTTGGTATTTATGGTTCATGTTGTTTATTAACGTGACGTGCGGCATTGCCGTTTTAGCGGTGGCCAAACCGTTGGCGGTGGAAAGCATCGGCATCAGCCAAACGGCCGCGGCGGCATTAGTTGGCGCCATTGGGGTGTTTAACGGGTTAGGGCGCATCGGTTGGGCATCGGCTTCTGATTATATTGGGCGGCCGAATACGTATACGACGTTTTTCGTTTTGCAAATCTTGATTTTCTTCCTGTTGCCGAACGTGTCCATCAAATGGCTGTTTGTTGTGATGCTGACGATTGTGTATACGTGCTACGGCGGCGGATTCGCCTGTATCCCGGCGTATATCGGCGATTTGTTCGGCACGAAGCAGCTTGGCGCCATCCATGGTTATATTTTGACCGCTTGGGCCGCGGCTGGTCTCGTCGGACCGATGTTTGCTGCGTATATTAAAGACACGACCGGTTCTTATGAAGGAAGTTTGGCCTTTTTTGGCGGATTGTTTGTCATCGCTTTCATCATCTCGTTGCTCGTGCGCATCGATATTCGCCGATTGCGCGCCCAGCATGAACAAATCGCCTATGTTTCGGCGGCTAAGGAAAGTTGAGAACGATTTCCTTCCGTCTTCCCTCGGCGTGCGGCAAGCCACGCCGGGGGTTTTTTGATATAATAAGGTGGGTATGGATCATAGGCATCATGGGGGAAACGTTGAATGACAAGAGAAACAGAGCGATTTCCAGCGCGCGAGTTTCAGCGCGATTTGCTTGACTGGTTCGCCCGCGAGCGCCGCGACCTGCCGTGGCGGAAAGGCCGCGACCCATATAAAGTATGGGTGTCGGAAGTGATGCTGCAGCAAACGCGCGTCGAGACGGTCATTCCGTATTTTGAACAGTTTATCGATCGGTTTCCGACGCTGGAGGCGCTTGCTGACGCTGATGAGGACGAGGTGCTGAAGGCGTGGGAAGGGCTCGGCTATTACTCGCGCGTGCGCAATTTGCACGCGGCGGTGAAAGAAGTGAAAACGCGCTATGGCGGCAAAGTGCCGGACGATCCAGATGAATTTTCTAGGCTGAAAGGAGTCGGACCGTATACGGTCGGGGCGGTGTTGAGCCTCGCTTATGGCGTCCCGGAGCCGGCTGTTGACGGCAACGTAATGCGTGTCTTGTCGCGTCTGTTTCTCGTGACAGACGATATTGCCAAACCGTCGACGAGAAAACGATTTGAACAAATCGTCCGCGAAATTATGGCGTACGAAAACCCGGGAGCGTTTAACGAGGCGCTGATTGAGCTTGGCGCTCTTGTTTGCACACCGCGCCGCCCGTCGTGCCTTCTTTGTCCGGTGCAAGTCTACTGCCAAGCGTTCGCCGAAGGGGTGGCGGAAGAGCTGCCGGTGAAAACGAAAAAAACAGCGGTCAAACAAGTGCCGCTCGCAGTAGCGGTGCTGGCCGATGATGAAGGCCGCGTTCTCATTCGCAAGCGCGACAACACCGGTTTGCTTGCGAATTTATGGGAGTTCCCCAGCTGCGAAACGGACGGTGCAGATGGAAAAGAGAAGCTCGAGCAAATGGTTGGGGAGCAATACGGTTTGCAAGTAGAGCTTACAGAACCGATCGTTTCGTTTGAGCATGCGTTTTCCCATTTAGTCTGGCAGTTGACCGTGTTTCCCGGCCGCCTGATCAGCAGCGAGTCCACCAAGGAGCCTTTTCGGCTTGTGTCTGAAGATGAGCTCGAAGCGTACGCCTTTCCGGTGTCCCATCAACGTGTTTGGCGCGAATATAAAGAATGGGCGGGCGGAGTACGCCGCCCCGATTAATCAGGCACCGGCATCGTGCCGTGTGTATACGTTGCTTCACGGCGCCCAAGGCCGCCGCGCGCTTCGATTTCCTCGATGATTTCACGGTGAATCGTCTGCCCTTCGACGTTTAAATATGGAGCGATTTGTTGGAACGAATGATGAAAATAAGCGAGTTCGTCATCGGTCCATTCCGTTTTCGGAATCATCGACAGCTCAGTCATATCGCGGCCGACGTACATAGGCAGCCCCTCCCTCATCTATGGAATTCGGCTATATTATATGTATAAGGAGTGAAAAACATGAGCGGAAAAGTAGCAGTGGTCACCGGCAGCAGCCGCGGCATTGGCAAAGCGATCGCCTTGCGGCTGGCCAAGGAAGGATACGATATCGTGGTCAACTACGCCCGCAGCAAAACAGCTGCCGAAGAAACGGCGCGCGAAATTGAAGCGCTCGGGAGAAAAGCGCTCGTCGTCAAAGCGAACGTCGGCGACGTTGAGAAAATTCACGCCATGTTTGCCCAAATCGATGAGGTGTTCGGGCGGGTCGACGTGCTCGTGAACAACGCCGCATCCGGCGTCTTGCGCCCGGCGATGGAATTGGAAGAAACGCATTGGAACTGGACGATGAACATCAACAGCAAAGCGCTTTTGTTTTGCGCCCAGGAAGCGGCCAAAAGAATGGAGCAAGTCGGCGGCGGGAAAATTGTGAGCATCAGCTCGCTCGGGTCGATCCGCTATTTGGAAAACTATACGGCGGTCGGCGTCTCGAAGGCCGCGCTTGAAGCGCTGACCCGCTACTTGGCTGTCGAGCTGGCGCCGAAAAACATCGCCGTCAACGCCGTCTCCGGCGGGGCTTTTCGGCCGAATTTTGCAGCACAATTT